>JAZGHI010000320.1:0-3201 GCA_036480955.1 Candidatus Adiutricales bacterium | reverse complement strand
GACGATGGATCCGAGTTCCTGGATGGAATATTCAGGTTCAGCCGGTTCGGCCACTCTGAAAAATCTGGGATTATAGGCCGGTATATCTTCCATCCATTTCTTAAGCGAATTCAGGACTCCCTTTTCCTCATCGTGAACTTCACGCAAGAATCCGGTTTCGCCATAGTGGATTTTAGTGGTTCCAGGCGGTTCCTGCCTAAAGCGGCGGGTGGCTTCTATTAATTGTTCCGCGCCTTCAAGATCGAAATGTCCCTTGGGACTCATCCCGCCGACAATACCGCCGCCGCCCACGGCCATATTGGAATCCTTATGGCCGACCATAATGGCGGGGCTGATGCTCTGATAACCGCCCCCGGCCGGATTGGTGCCGTAAATCCCGGCCATGACCGGAATTCCCAGTTTTTCCAATTCGGCGTGGCGGAAGAACGGAGTGCCGCTGCCCCTGCGGTCAGGATAAACTTCCTCCTGCTGGGTTAATTTTACCCCGCTGCAGTTGACGATCCAGACTAAGGGGACCGAGAGCCGCTTGGCCATGTCGGTCACGCGGAGTATGTTCTCGGCCTGTCCTGGCAGCCAGGCCCCGGCCATGACCTTGTTGTCAAAACCGATGATTACGGCCCATCTTCCGCTTATTTTAGCCAGGCCGTCGATTACCCCGGTGGTTCCTTCCTCGTTTTCAGCCGGATCGTAGATCGTGTGGAGCGGTGACCAGGTTCCGGGATCCACCAGGTATTCGATCCGCTCCCAGACGGTCATCTGTCCTCGTTTCTGGATGACCTCGGCTGGAAGACCGGCGTTTTTAACCCGTTCCACCTCCGAGGCGATTTCAGCTTCGACTTCGGTAATGAGCCTCCTGTTTTCTTCCATCCTTTTTATGACGTTCTCTTTCAGGGGCTTACCCAAATCATCCATTTTTTTCCAGTATGGCCACATGTTCAACTCCTTCGTACCGCCATTATGGACGGAAAGAAAATTTCTAGCGATTGGCTTTCCGGTACCCTAACTGATCGAGGGCGATTATCATTTTACAGATATTGGACGAACCTTCGACAATAAAATAGCTGGGCGCGTCCCGATAGTACCGGGCCACGGGATATTCGGTAGAATACCCGTACGCTCCCAGGATACGCATGGCGAAATTGGCGGCCTTGTTGGACACCTCCCCGGCCATGTACTTAGCCTGGGCCACCTCCAGCGTATTGTCAAGGTTCCCCTGGTCTTTCTGCCAGGAGGCCTTGTAGACCAGAAGACGGGCCGCTTCGATCTCGACACACAGTTGGGCAATCATGTCCTGGTTCATCTGGTATTGGCCTATGGCCTGGCCGAACTGCTCCCGTTCTTTACAGTATTGGGTAGCGGAGTCAAGACAGGCCTGGGCCAGCCCCACTCCTCCGGCCGCGGCTGAAAGCCGGGTCTGGTTCAAAGAACCGAACACGATTCTGGCCCCGTCTCCGGGACTGCCCAGCAAATTTTCTTTGGGGACATGAGTCTCCTCCAATATGATTTCACCGGTGGGTGAGGAGTACAAACCCATCTTATCCAGGTCCGACGTACTTACACCCTCGAAATTTTTCGGCTCAATTATAAAAGCCGAAAGCCCGCGTCCGCCTTTCGATTTATCGGTGAAAGCGTAATAGATTATGACGTCGGCTATGGACGCGTTCGAGATCCAGGTCTTGGACCCGTTTAAGACATAGTAATCGCCCTTATCTTCAGCAGTGGATTTAATCGCCATTATATCCGATCCGGCGTTGGGTTCGGTAATGGCGAAACCACCCAGATATTCAGCCGAGACCAGCTTGCGGATATATTTCTCTTTGGCTTCCTCTGTGGCGTATCGGTATATGGGCAAGGCGCAGCCCAGCCCGATCAGGTTGATCTGAACTCTTAACGAACCGGAGGCCCTCGATATTTCTTCGGTGATAACTGATGCAGCCAGCCAGCCCATGTTGTTACCGCCCCATTCTTCCGGAATGACTGTACCGAACATACCGAGTTCACCCATTTTTTTAACCACTTCTTCATAAGGGAAATAATGGTCCTGGTCCCATTGGTCGGCCTTAGGAGCAATTTCGTTCTGGGCAAACTCACGTGTCATCTCTTTAAGCATCTCTAGGTCTTCTGAAAGTTTGAAATCCATGGATTCCTCCTTACCATTTTTCTACATATGAAGTAAATTCCGTAAAACTAAGGTAATGAAAATCGGACGCCAGACCAACCAGGTGTTTGGGCTCTTTCGTATCTGAACCTACATTCCATTTTTCGTTTACTTTTTTCAGGCGGCATAGTAGCATAACTTCATGGGTCCTAACAGCGGTTTTAAAAAGCTACTCGGTGTATGTGTTTATCTGTAGAGCCTTTATTTTCCCGTGTGGTCATGGTCTGCTCAGGATTATAAATTGAGGATTCTTCATAAATATGAAACTTAAAGTAATGAGCAAATTCTGGGTCGAGGACGAGAAGGGCAGACCCATTTTTGGCCAGGGCCGCCGGCATATTCTTGAAAAAATAGATGAGCTGGGTTCGATCCGGGCCGCGGCCGATGATCTTAAGATGTCCTATCGTGCGGTCTGGGGCAAGATTAAGGCTGCTGAAAAAAACCTGGGTATCAAACTCGTGGATACTTCCCCCGGCGGAGGGAAAAACAGGGGAGCGCGCCTTACTCCCGAGGCCATGGATTTCCTGGAAAAGTTTCAGAAGCTCCACGACCAGGGGAATAAACAGGCGGATCGGTTGTTCAGGCAAATTTTCAAGTAATACCTTTCGTTCCGGATGTAATCTCCCAAAAATATTTACTTCAATAAACAACCCTGTGAAAAGCCGGCAGGCTTCGGAGGCTTACTGAAAATATTTAAAAACAATAAGCTTCAGGCCATTAAATCCATACAGTAAAAATTAATAAACAGGAGCATTAACATGACGGAATCAGACACTCCGAATTGCGCGGGTTGCGGACTTACTGTTTCATCAAGGGCTTGCTACACAAAATCAGGCCAAGGTCCGGACAACTGCCCTACACAATTACGACCTGACCTGGCCGAGGAAACACGCCAGGAATACAAAGGTGCGGCTGTTCGGGAATTTGCCCGCCTGGCCTCGATCCAGGAAGCGGAATGCTATCTGAACCGCGACAAACGACCGTATCTTCTACAGGCCGGAAAAACCCGCCTTCAGGAAATATGCGAATTCGCGGGTAAGATC
>JAZGHI010000319.1:0-2417 GCA_036480955.1 Candidatus Adiutricales bacterium | reverse complement strand
TGGTGGCGGACGGTATTGCCGTGCGTCTCCAACAGGGCATGGACCGCAAAAAGGCGGCCATCGAAGCCGCTTCTCAGCCGTCCATACCGCTTCTGGGCGCTACCGTTATTGCCGTTATGGCTTTTTTCCCTATTTTTGCATCCGTCGAGGGGGCCGGAGAATACTGCCGAACGCTGTTTACTGTGGTGGCTATCTCCTTACTGGTGAGCTGGTTGATAGCTATGACCGTCACTCCCTTGCAGTGTATGGACATGCTACCGGCACCCAAAAAGCAGAATGATGACTCAGATCCATATACCGGCCGGTTTTACCGGATATTTAGTGGCATTTTAAAGGGGGCCATTCGAGTCCGGTTTCTCACCATTGCAACCATGGCGGCGCTTTTGGTGGTAGCGCTCGTCGGGTTCGGAAACGTCAAGCAGATGTTTTTTCCGGACTCCTCCATGACCAAGTTCATGATTGACTACTGGGCTCCGGAGGGAACCCGGATACAGACCGTGGCCGATGACCTCAAAAGGGCTGAGAATAAATTATTAGAGGATGAAAGGGTTCATAGCCTGGCCACTTTCATGGGAGCGGGACCGCCCAGGTTCTACCTGCCTGTTGATCCGGAGTCTCCCTATCAATCATATGCCCAGTTTATCGTAAACGTTCACGATTATCGTGATATATCGGATCTGATGGATGAACTAAACAGCTGGTTCGGTGAAAACTATCCACAGGCCTTGGTGCCCATTCGAAGATATGGTGTCGGCCCCAGCAACACCTGGAAGTTTGAATTGCGCATCAGCGGGCCTTCAATCGCGGACCCCGGTGAACTAACGTCTCTCGCCGGGCAGGTCGTCGACATTTTGGACAACAATCCCCTGGCCGCCTACCCACGTACCAACTGGCGCCAGAGGGTCCAAAAAGTGGTTCCCGAATACAACCAGGAACGCGCCCGATGGGCAGTGGTGACAAGGGAAGACATTGCAAGAACGACTAAGCGGGCCTATGACGGCCTTCCAATCGGCCTGTACCGGGAAAAAGAGGATCTCATTCCCATTGTGCTTCGGCATGTGGATGAAGAACGGGAGTCTGTCAGCAACATGAAGGCCCTGCAAGTTCAGCCCGCATCCTCAACCTATACCATTCCACTTTCCCAAGTAACGGAGGGCATCAACACGGATTGGGAAGATCCCTTGATCTGGAGACGGGACCGCCGCAGAACTATTACGGTCCAGGCCCATCCCATCTTCGGGTTTACGCTGCCGTCACTCCGGACAAGCGTCCTTGAAGACATAGAAGCCATCAAACTTCCGCCAGGCTACACCATGGAATGGGGCGGTGAGCACGAAGACACTGTAGATTCCCAGGCAGCGCTGATACCGGGAATGATACCGACAGCCGCTGTCATTCTGTTTATTATCGTGGCCCTGTTTAATGCAATTCGACCGCTATTGGTCATTATCTTTACCATTCCCTTTGCGGCGATTGGTATTACGGCCGGGCTGCTGGGGACAGGCACGCCCTTTGGATTCCTTGCGTTGCTGGGTGCTATGAGTCTCGCCGGCATGATGATCAAAAACGCGATCGTTCTGTTAGACCAGATCAATCTTGAGATAGAAGCCGGTAAGAATCGATACCAGGCCGTAATAGATTCTGCGATTTCTCGATTGCGGCCGGTTGTCCTGGCCGCCGCTACTACCGTGCTGGGTGTCATTCCTTTGCTTCAGGATGTATTCTGGGTAGGCATGGCCGTGACGATTATGGCTGGGCTAACCTTCGGCACGATACTCACGATGATTATGGTGCCGACCCTCTATTGTACTTTATTCCGCCTCAAGGAGTCGAAATAGATACTGGCCTCCGGCTCGTAGAGCCTACGCCTCGGAGAGATGCCGGTTGCCGGATCCCGGATAAACTAAAAAAGAGAGTGAGTCTCCTCCCGCAGAGCAGGAGGCCTCAGGAAGACCCCTCGAAGGGGTCTGAAAAGATTGCTATTCATACAGATTACTTTCCTATATCAAGGACGCTGCCGTTAAATCGAAAAGGCTATGAACATCGACCTCGCCAGAGGCGAGCAAGCACTTGTCAGCCTCCGGCTGATCCAACGTCCAACGTCGAATTTTGAATAAGGCATGCTAACTATTTTTATAAAATGGCCGAGCGACGCGAGTTCATCATTCGATGTTCAACGTTCAATGTTCGATGTTGGACGTTCAAAAAATGCTTGACTCTGCCCCTATCGAGTATTTTTTATTCTCGCCGGGACGGTAGAACCTTTCCGGGTCCACCGCTAGAAGCGGTGGGTTTAAATCAAACTAAATGCATTCACTCTCTAGTTACATCATTTCAACCGCACAAGCCATGGAAACCCCACCTCCTCCACAAAGGGTTGCAAGTCCCAGGGAGTTACCCCTTTGCTTCATGGCGTG
>JAZGHI010000318.1:0-3579 GCA_036480955.1 Candidatus Adiutricales bacterium | reverse complement strand
TTCCCGGCCCCGCCCGAGGCAATGACCGGGATATTTACGCTGCTGGAAATCATGCGGGTCAGGTTTATTTCGTACCCGTCTTTGGTGCCGTCAGTGTCAATGGAATTGAGACAGATTTCCCCTGCTCCCAGCCTTTCTCCCTCCCTGGCCCACCATAGGGCGTCGATCCCGGTAATTATACGGCCGCCGTGGATAACGATTTCGTAGCCGGATGGAATCTCCTTTCTCTCCTTGACTCTAAGCACGTCCATGCCCAGCACAATACATTGCTCACCGAAGGCCAGGGCGCCTTCTTCCACCAGTTCAGGTGTCTTTACCGCCGCTGAGTTGACGCTCACTTTTTCGGCCCCGGCCAGCAGCACCCGGCGCATGTCTTCCACGGTCCGGATGCCCCCGCCCACGGAAAATGGGATAAATATCTCCCTGGCCGTTCTTTCCACCATGTCGATCATTATGTCACGCCGGTCCGAAGAAGCGGTGATGTCATAAAAAACAAGTTCATCGGCCCCGGCCTCATAATAAAAGCGCGCCATCTCGACCGGGTCCCCGATATCCACGTTTCCCGTAAACTTGATACCTTTGGTCAGTTGGCCGTCGCGCACGTCCAGGCAGGGGATGATCCTTCGGCTAAGCATTTTCTGCTCTCCAGGAAGAATGTTTCAAATGTTTAAGCTCCGTCGGAGCCGGCGCAGAAACGGGTGATTATCTTTTAATCAGGCATGGCTTGAGGCCCATTCGCAAAAATTCTTAAGTATCTTCAGCCCCGGCCGGCCGCTTTTTTCCAGGTGAAACTGGAAGGCGATCAGCGAATCCCTGGCGATGACCGACGCGAACCTCAATCCGTAATCAGTCCAGCCGGCGGCGAGTGAATCTTCCTTAGGCACGGGATAATAGGAATGCACAAAGTAGAACTCGAAATCGGGCTCGAGACCGAAAAGAACCGGGTGTTCCTGAACAAAGTCTATCCGGTTCCAGCCCATGTGGGGAACCTTCAGCCGGTGTCCGTCCTCTTTTAAACCCAGGGGAAACTTTTTAACCTCACCGGGCAACAAGCCCAGGCATTCGGTGCCTCCGTCCTCGTGACTGAAATCAAAGATAATCTGGGCGCCCAGACAAATCCCGAGCAAGGGAGTGCCTTTTTTAAATAGTGTCTTGAGAACCTCATCCAGCCCCGTCCGCTTCAGGTCGGCCATGGCTGATCCGGCTGCGCCCACGCCGGGAAAAATCACCCGGTCCGCCGAGATGATCTCTTCCTTATCATGGGTTATCCGGCAATCAAAACCCAGCGACCGCACCGCCCGCTTGACACTGGCCAGATTCCCGGCCTGATAATCGATTATGGCAATCATGTTTCCATCCGCTTGCGGCCTTATAAACCCGTGTTTTCCGTCCCTTCCATCCGGCCTTGGAGCCGGAATTTAAAGACCGGAGTGTAAAAGAAACCGGGCCATATGGCAAGATGTTTTCGGGGGCCTCTCTCCCTTTACAAAATTCTTGACACTTCTAGAGCGGGCGTGTTTTCATACGGCCTGATTTAGCGGGATTCGCCATGCGTGCTTATTCTTCCATACTCGCGGCTGTAATAGCCGCCTTAACGGTTCTATCGCTGCCCGCGCTTTTACCCGCGGCCCAGAGTATGATCCCTCTGGCTGAGACTGTCGAGCGGATTGTCATCGATCCCGGACACGGCGGGGATGATGAGGGCGTGAAAGGGCCGACCGGCCTTACGGAAAGCAGGCTCACCCTGGCCCTGGCCCGGCAGTTGAAAATTAAACTGGAAGATGAACTGGGCGTGCGGGTTTTTCTGACGCGGCAGGAGGGTGAAAATCCCAGCCTGTCCGGACGGACCGCGCTGGCCAACCGGGTTCGCGCCCACCTTTTTATATCCCTGCACGCGGGAGAGGCGTTCACCAGGTCGCGTTTTGGTTTCGGGGTTTTTTATCAAGACTACAGCCTCCAGGAAGGCCTGGCCGATCAGGTCTCCTTGAGTGGACCGATCCCGGGAAATACCGTGGAATGGCCGCTGGCCCAGGCTCCGTTCGTCCTGTCCAGCCGCCGGTTGGCCGGTGAGATAAACCAGGCCATAATCGACGTGCTCCGCGTTAAGAGCCAGGAAGTAGTGGGCCTGCCCCTGGCCATACTGGCGGGAGCCGCCCGCCCGGCGGTCCTGATCGAAGTGGGCTATCTGTCCAATCCCCAGGAGGAGAGGAGGCTCATGAGCCAGGCCTACCGGGACGCGGTGATCAAGGCCCTGGTCAAGGGGCTGAACGCTTATCAGCAATGGGTCAAGGGCAGGTTGGGGGAGTAGATTAAAAGGAACCTTAACCAAGAATAAATAATCGGGGCGTGGCGCAGCCTGGCAGCGCGCCTGCTTTGGGAGCAGGAAGTCGGGGGTTCAAATCCCTCCGCCCCGACCAGTTTTTATAAAGGGGTTGAGCCCAGGCTTGATTCCTTTGCTCTTTTCGGGCTAAAATGCACAAGTACCGTATTTGGAACACTTGGCCTTTCGCTTCTGATTCAAGTTCTCCTGACCCGTGCTTTCCTCGTATCATTTTCGTCTAAACGCAGCTCTTCCGGACTCGGCGCTATAAACCCTTCCCGGCCGGTCACGTCACCGGCTGCTCTGTTAACTGGATTCATGGCTTTTTCCAAAACGATTTTTCAGGTATCCCCCGGAATCCTTTGTTATTTATGGAGGGATTGGACGCGGGGCACAAAAGAAGGATAACATCCTTTCTAAGATGCCCCGGTTTTTTAAGGCGGGGATATTTATCAGGTAATATAGGAGTACTGTAATGCGTGAATTTTTGACAAAAAGGCACGGTAAATGGATACCGGTTATATTCGTATTGGTTTTGCTGTCAGCCGTTCAGATTTCTTTGGCCGACGAGAAGGCACCGTTGGCGCTCATTGTATATGAAAGGTGGGAGGGTGAAATTGATCCGCGCGAATTCGCCGGTTGGGAGATCGAGGATATCGACCTGTGCCCGCAAGGTTTAAATGACCGGCATATTCTGGTGCGTAACCCGGTTCAGCTTATTGAACCCTATATGGTGGAATTGGTTGTTTTTCCGTCCCCAGACGGAACGGGGATGGTGCTGAAACAGTACCGGTACTTCAAGGACGATATCGAATACAAATTTATAGCGAATGATTACCCTGAGCTGAGATACGTACAAACTCAACCCAGAGAGTCGTAACCAGGATTGATAAACTGAGTACCGGCTAATCCCCTGTCTTATTTTTCCGCTTTGTCTCCCACTCCCAGGCCGTCTTGATTATAAATTCCAGGTCGTCGTATCGAGGTTGCCAGTTAAGGGTGGTTTTAAGCTTTGAGCTGTCGGCGATCGAGACCGCGAGGTCGCCCGGTCTTCTTTCCGTATCCTCGGTTAAAAAATCGTTTCCAGTCACCTTTTTCGTAAGTTCGATAACTTGGCGGTTCGAGAAGCCGTGGCCGTACCCGCAATTGAGCACATGGCTGTTTCCGCCGTCTATGAGATGATCCAGGGCCAGGATATGGGCTTCGGCCAGGTCGTCTATATGGATATAGTCCCGAATGCAGGTGCCGTCTTCAGTGGG
>JAZGHI010000317.1:0-6864 GCA_036480955.1 Candidatus Adiutricales bacterium | reverse complement strand
TGTTTGAATCGACTTAGGAGTAATCTCAGGTAAATGAGGCTGGCTGCTGCTTTTTTTTTACTGACTTTTACGGCGCTGTATTTTATAGGAACACCCCTGCCTCAAGCCGCCGAGAAAAAACCGGCTTTACCTGCGAATGAGGCTGGAAAAGAAGGAAAGACAAATCCTAAACCGCTGGTAAACAGCAAGAATCCGGAA
Source organism: Candidatus Adiutricales bacterium (assembly GCA_036480955.1). Lineage (GTDB taxonomy): Bacteria > Desulfobacterota > Desulfarculia > Adiutricales > JAFDHD01 > JAZGHI01. The sequence goes on along the minus strand of JAZGHI010000317.1, from coordinate 6,666 downwards.
AACGGCTCGGTTCAAGTCTCAACCGACCGATTGGAAGTGAATGATAAAAAAAGAGAGGTCACTTTAATTGGAAAGGTAATGATCAGGTGGGAGGACGTGGTTCTTACCTGTGATCGGGCGAAAATTCTTTATAGGGAGATAAAGACAGAGCAAAAACAGCCGGAGAAGAGTGAAGCAGCCCCCACTGGTTCGGACCAGGGGCAAAACCCGGGCGCTGGCGACGAAGTGCTTAGTCACGAAATCGTCAGGATTGAGGCCGAAGGACATGTAAAGATAGTGCGGGGCGACCAAGTGGCATTATCCGGGCGGGCAATTTATAAACCCCAGCCGCGGGTAATAACTTTGACCGATTCGCCCCAGGTGTGGCGTGGAAAAGATTTATTAACCGGAAGCCGGATCACGATTTATCTCGACCAGGATCGAAGTGTGGTGGAGAGCGGTCCGGATTCAAAGGTGAACGCTACTTTCTATTAGGCTTCGGTGAATGGTAAACAATATTAACAGCGGGGAGAAATAACCTGAAGATGGCGGTTCCATCGTTAAAGGCTTCATCGTCGGAAAATGTTAAACCGGCACTCGCGGGCCGGCTTAGAGTGGAGGATTTGGTGAAGACATATGGCCGGAAGAGGGTTGTCGACCAAGTTTCCTTGAGTGTGGATTGTGGCGAAATTGTGGGCCTCCTCGGGCCCAATGGAGCTGGAAAAACGACCACTTTTTATATGATTGTCGGTCTGATACGGGCTGACAAAGGCTGTATTTTCCTCAATGAAATTAATTTAACCGACATTCCGATGTATAAACGTGCCAGATTGGGTATATCCTATTTACCTCAGGAACCGAGCGTGTTTCGAAAATTGACAGTCGAAGATAATATCCTGGCCATCTTGGAAATAATGGATTTGTCCAAATCTGAACGAAAACGCCGGCTTGAAAAATTGTTAGAAGATCTCGGTATTGCCCATCTGGCTAAGACTAAATCAAACTCACTCTCAGGGGGCGAAAGACGAAGGGTGGAAATCAGCCGGGCGCTGGTAACTTCACCAACTTTTCTCCTTCTTGATGAGCCATTTTCCGGTATCGACCCCTTGGCTGTCTTAGATATTCAGAATATAATATTACAGCTTAAAGAAAATGGGATCGGGATTCTCATCTCTGATCATAACGTTAGAGAAACCTTGGGCGTTTGTGAAAGGGCTTATATACTGAATCAGGGTGTAATTCTTGAGGAAGGATCACCCGTACAGATCGCGGAAAGCGAGATCGCACGCAAGATTTACCTGGGTGATAATTTCAAACTGTAACTTACAGGTGTAATAAAAAGTTTTTTATGGGACTTCAATTACGACAATCTCTTAAAATGACCCAACAGCTGGTCATGACACCTCAGCTCCAGCAGGCTATCAAAATGCTTCAGCTTTCCCGGTTGGAGCTCGAAGAAACCATTCTTCAGGAGCTTGAGGAGAATCCGGTTCTGGAGATGGAACAGGCTGGGGACGTGCCTGATTCCGAAGATAACACAAAAACTGACCTTGAAAAACAACTGGCCACGTTTGAAAATGATTTCAAAGAGGTACGCGTCGAGGAGAACGCTAGGACAGATATTGATTGGGAAGCCTATCTGGGAGAATACAGTTCCTATTCCGCGCCGAACATGCGTGAGATACCGGATGATGTTAATCCTTATGATTTTATTTCAACCAAGACTTCCCTGACCGACCACCTCACCTGGCAATGGAGGCTGAGTAAGACAACTTCTGTCGAAGACCCTATTGCCGACCAGATCATCGGCAATCTGAATGAAGATGGATACCTGAAGGCCGATCTGGATGAGATCGCGGCATTGGAAGATGTGTCGGTTGATCAGGTGGAACAGGTTCTCGGCCGGATACAGGAATTTGATCCCGTTGGGGTGGCGGCCCGCGATTTAAGTGAATCTTTGCAGATCCAGTTGAGGCAGATAGGGCTGGGTGGAAGCCTGGTAGAAAAAATAGTACGTGATTTTATTCCGGAATTGGAAAAAAAGAATTATCAAAAAATTGCCCGCGAACTCAAAATCAACAAGGAAAAAGTTTATGAAGCAGTCGGGATTATACTTGATCTAGATCCCAGGCCGGGCTCTTCCTATCATACGGAAGAACCGGAAATAATTATCCCGGATGTCTACATTTATAAGATAGGCGATGATTACTCCATAGTTTTAAATGAAGATGGATTACCCCGGCTTTGGGTAAATAAGTATTATCGGGAAGTTTTAACCAACCAGAAAGTTGTTTCGGATAAGGCCAAAGAATACATTCAGGGTAAGCTTCGATCGGCGGTCTGGCTGATCAGGAGTATACACCAACGGCAGCGTACTATTTATCGTGTGTCGGAATCCATATGCAAATTTCAACGTGAATTTTTAGATAAAGGAATCGCCTATCTAAGACCTCTGGTTTTAAGGGACGTGGCAGCTGACGTCGAGATGCACGAATCCACTATCAGCCGGGTCACGAGCAATAAATATGCTCACACACCCCAAGGTATTTTTGAACTAAAGTATTTTTTCAACAGCTCCATTAGCAAATTCGATGGTGAATCCCTGGCCTCAGAGAGTGTCAAGGACAGAATTAGAAGGATTATTTCCGCCGAGGACCCGTTAAAGCCTATTTCTGACCAGCGGATAGTTGAGATCCTAAGAGGATCCAATATAGATATTGCTAGAAGAACAGTCGCGAAGTATAGGGAAATGTTAGGAATTCTATCTTCCAGCAAAAGAAAACAATTCTTTTAGCCCCCTAAGAAAAGGTGGTCTAAATATTATTCTCACCAAGGAGGGAATTTATGCAACTCTCGGTTACCTTTCGACACATGGAACCTTCGGAGGCCCTGAAGGATTATGTACGGGAGAAAATTTCGAGGGTAGAAAAACACCTGGACTCCATTTTGGAGGTCCAGGTTGTCTTGTCCGTTGAGAAATTCAGGCACAAAGCGGACATGATAATCACTTCCGATAATTTGAAACTGAACGGCCAAGATCAGACCGGGGACATGTATTCGGCCATTGATTCGGTTGTCGATAAAATAGAGAGTCAGGTAGTAAGGGTTAAGAAAAAGAGCCGTAACCGTAAAAACAACGCCCGGGAGGAAAGTCGGTTTGTTAGAATGAATATTATTTCCGCCGAAGTAGAAGACGAGAGTAGTGATGGACCGAAGGTGATCCGTAGCGAGCAAATTTTCGCAAAACCCATGGATGTGGATGAGGCGGTTATGCAACTGGATCTCTCTCAGGAATTGTTTTTGGTCTTCACCGACGCGTCGACGGAGACCATCAACGTTCTTTATCGCCGTGAAGATGGGAACTATGGTTTAATCGAACCTATTCCCGAATAATTACCACGGTCCTTACTCAATACAATCGCAATGGCGTGGAAACCTAAATGAGGCTTACTGACATATTACATGAAGAGGCGATAATAGCGGATCTGACGGCCCGGCGCAAAAAGGAGGTTCTAGAGGAGCTATGTTCCCTGCTTGCTGAGCAGGAAAGCCTTGATCCAGAACCTTTATTAAAAGTTCTCCTCGAACGAGAGAAGCTCGGAAGTACCGGTATAACAGACGGGATAGCTATTCCGCATGGAAAAAGCAAAGATATAAATAACATTTTAGTTGCCTTCGGCCGCAGTACAGCGGGTGTCGATTTTGATTCCATGGATGGGGAGCCCACCTATCTTTTTTTCTTAATTCTCGCCCCGATGAATTCCACTACGATTCATCTGAAGGTATTGGCAAAAATCTCAAGGCTGCTAAAAGACCCGGTTTTGAGAAAAGAGCTCAACGAGGCCAAGGATAGCTCAACTATATATGAACTCATATCTAAACGGGATAGTGATTTTTGAATCAGAGGTCACAAACGGTTAAATTGTAGTTACTTAAATCTCTTGATGATGCAAATCCCAGGGTCACTGATCTGACATGGGGGTACCGGCGAGGTATGGGTAAGAAAGCTGGTCAAATTATCGTTATCAGCGGCTTGTCCGGGTCAGGTAAATCCACGGCCCTGAATGCCCTTGAAGACCAGGATTTTTTTTGCATTGACAATCTTCCTGTCTTGCTCCTTCCCAGATTTCTCTCACTCCATAAGACTTTAAACGCGGATTTTCTCAAATTGGCTGTGGTAATGGACATGCGGGAGAAAAATTTTGTGGATAATTTTAAAGAAGTATTCGAGCAAATCCAACTAGACAATTATGACCTCCAAATGGTATTTCTCGAGGCTTCCAGTGAAGCCTTGCTGAGAAACTTTTCATACACTCGCCGGCCTCATCCGCTGGCTCAGGAAGGCGGACTGCTTGAGGCCATAGAAAAGGAACGCGAGATAATGGCACCCGTAAGGGAAGCGGCTCAGCAAATCATTGACAGCAGTGAGTTTAACGCTCATCAATTGAGAGATTTTATAACCCAGAAATACTCTCAAACCGGTCCCGGCATGTCTATTGAGTTCTTGTCTTTTGGATACAGGTACGGCATACCGCACGAGGCGGATATTGTTATGGACGTTCGTTTTATCCCAAATCCATTTTACGAGGATGAATTACGGGATTTAGACGGTCGTGATGAAAAGGTCATCGAATTCGTTATGGCGGCCAAAGAAGGTCTTGATTTCATTGACCATTTCTACACTTTACTAAAGAGATTGCTCCCTTTATATGACAGCGAGGGAAAGTCATATCTGACCGTGGCCATTGGATGCACCGGGGGACAGCACCGTTCCGTAACCGTGGCCAACGAGCTGGCCAAAAGATTTACGAGCAATTCCTACCGCATATCAGTCAGACATCGAGAGATTTAAATCAAGGATTGAGTTTATGATAGGAGTCGTCATTGTAACCCATTGCGGGCTCGGATCAGAGTTGATAAGCACGGCTGAATTTATTCTCGGAAAAATTCCAGGTATAATCGCGGTTACAATCGATGCTCAGGCCTCCGCCGATATTATCCGGGCCGGTGTTGAGGCTGGCATTAAGAAGGTGGACCAAGGCGATGGGATCATTATCCTGACCGATATGTTCGGTGGCACACCGTCAAATATCAGCCTTTCCTTTCTAGCCGCTGATCAGATTGAGGTTCTGACAGGAGTCAATTTGCCGATGATTATCAAGCTGATCCAATCGCGGGAAAGGCTAGAATTGGGTGAATTAGCCAAATCCGTAGGTGAATATGGTCGTAAGAGCATTAACGTGGCCAGCGAGGTGTTGAAACGCCGTCACGAGGACTAAAAACGGAAAAGTATGAGTTTAGTTCTGGTTAGAGTTGATGGCCGACTTATTCATGGCCAAATAATCCATGCCTGGGTGCCGGAAACGGGAGCCGATTGTCTGGTTTTGGCGAATGATGACACGGCGAATGATAAAATGCAACGCAGTATTCTGGAACTATCAGTCCCTCGAGGGATTGAAGTGGCAATTTTGTCACTTGATGAAGCCGCTACGGAGTTTAAAAATGGACGTTGGGATGGCAGCCGGGTCATCCTTGTGCTGGCGAATTGCGCCGACGCCCTTAAGCTTTATAAAGACGGACTGAAATTTGATAACTTGAATTTAGGTAATCTGCAATTTTCAGAAAATAAAAAGCAGGTGACCGGTTCAGTGGCCTTAGATAACTTTGACCTTAAGAATTTAAAAGAACTGAGCGAACTAGGTGTAAGTATAGAGGCCCGGAGCGCTCCATTAGACCGGCCTCGCAGTTTTTCCGAAATAATCAAACTTAACTGGAACCTGCCTTCGAAATGAGCTTTTACATCGGGCACCCGTCTTTCTGATGAAACAAGCTGGCTTTATCTCTTAATCCGGGACCATTATGATACGACTCGCAACCCATAACACCATTCTGGATAGAATAACCATCGAGTCCATGCAAACTGGTGATCTCGATCAAGTCATGGAAATCGAGAAGGCTTCTTACGCCAATCCGTGGACAAGGGGGGGATTTGAAACCGAACTTGCCAGATCGGTTGCTGTTTCATTGGTAATGAAGGAAGCGGAAAGTACGGTGGCCTACCTTATTTTCTGGCTGCTTCAGGAAGAGATTCATGTGCTCAATCTAGCTGTCCGGCCGGATCAGCGAGGACTAGGATTAGGCCGCTTTTTTTTGGAATATATGTTTGACTGGGGGAAAAAGATCGGCGTCCGGAAGGCTTTTTTGGAGGTTCGTGTCTCGAATAAAGCTGCCAGATGGCTTTATGAGAAGACTGGGTTTTTAAAAGTCGGTTTACGTGAGAACTATTATGCTGAAGAAAACGAGGACGCCTTGCTATTGGCTCGATATCTATGACCCTGGCTGCAAAATTATTTAATCATATAATTATTATATGCGGATTTAAGACTGGGTAAGACCGCTGATTTTTGAAAAAGTATTGACGTAAGATAATCCGGGAATTATGATCAGGGCGAATGCTAAAATTATTTTTCGACTGATACAAGCTCAATTCAGGGAACTATTATGAGTGTGAAAATTGCGATAAATGGTTTCGGTCGTGTGGGTCGGTATATAACCAGGATACTGGCGGCAGGGGAAAGGGATATTGAATGTGTGATCATCAACAGCCGCGCCGATTCGGCTACCCTGGCCCATTTACTCGAATATGATTCGGTGCACGGCCATTTCAATCTCCCGGTCGAGTACGAA
>JAZGHI010000316.1:0-2312 GCA_036480955.1 Candidatus Adiutricales bacterium | reverse complement strand
GTTAGCGAGAGAAATTAAGAATTGGTATTCTTCCTTACATTTGTGGAGCGTTTCCCGTAGGGAAACGCGTGGACAAAAGATTGTTTGCTGAAAGCAAACAATTTGATTCCCTGCAGCTTGCTGCAGGGAGATTCAATAAATTGTAAAAAGTTAGAGGCAGGCATGGTATATATAAACGGCAACGAGATAGTCACCTGGCGACGATTATCGATCCACAGCTAGAGCTTAAGGAGGGTAGAGGATATCGCTAAGAAGTATAAGGATCCAGGCAAAAGGGTAAACGTCAACCAGTACATAAAGGCCTCCACGATAAGGCTCATAGATTCTGAAGGCGCACAGGCAGGCATTGTGCCCATCGAAGAGGCCTTAAAGGCGGCGGAAGAAGTTGGTCTGGACTTGGTTGAAGTGGCCCCAAACTCGGACCCGCCGGTCTGCCGGATCATGGATTTCGGCAAGTACAAGTACGAACAGAGCAAGAAACTGCAGGAATCCAAGAAGAAGGCGACGGTAATTCTGGTAAAGGAAGTGAAAATTCGGCCTAAGACCGAAGAACATGACTACCAGTTCAAGCTTCGGAACATCAGGAAATTCCTGGGACAGAAAAATAAGACAAAAGTTTCCTTAATGTTCCGCGGACGCGAGATTGCCTACGCCAACTTGGCTAGGGGGCTGTTAGAGAGAATTATCCAGGATGTAGAGGATGTCGGCGTGGTCGAACAGATGCCCAAACTTGAAGGGCGAAATATGACCATGATCCTGGCCCCTAAATAGTCCTTTATAAAAAAGAATTTAGAGATATAATCCTGTGTTAAGGCAGGATTTAAAGCGAGATGGTCCGCCAGGGCCAAGAGGGAGCAGATATGCCTAAAATGAAAACTAATCGAGGGGCTGCGAAAAGATTTAAAGCTACGGCCAATGGGAAAGTAGTGCGGTCCAAAGCCTATGCCGGCCACAAGTTCACGTCCAAAAACGCAAAACGGAAAAGAAATCTTCGTAAGAGCGGCTTGATCCATAAAACTAATGAGGCAGCGGTCAAGAAGCTCTTACCGTATATGTAAATACTCAGTTTATATAAAAGAGAGGAATTAAGAGATGTCCAGGATAAAAGGCGGTGTTAAGACTAAACAGCGCCATAAAAAATATCTCAAGGCCGCGAAGGGCTTCCAGGGCAGCCGGAGCCGTCTTTACCGGACAGCCCGTGAAGTGGTGGAGCGCAGCCGGGCGTACGCTTATCGGGATCGAAAACAGCGAAAGCGCGAATTTCGCCGGCTCTGGATAATGCGGATCAACGCCGCGGCCAGGGAGTGTGGTCTTTCATATTCCAAATTGATGTACGGTTTGAAAGAAGCCAAGGTGGATATAGATCGAAAAATACTGGCTGATATGGCCGTCCACGATAGTGAGGGTTTTGCCCGGCTGGCTGAAGTAGCCAAAAACGCGAGTTGAGTAACTGATTTCTAGCCATGTCTGATGATATTAAATCAAGCCTGACCGAGTTAGGCCGGGAGGCGCTTGAATCCATCGAAAAGGCCGAGAGTTCCGCCGAAATTGAAGATATCAGGATTAAGTATCTGGGTAAGAAAGGCCGGATAACGGCCTTGATGAGGCAAATGGGCTCTATTGCGCCTGAAGACAGGCCATTGGCGGGCCAGGTGGCTAACCGGGTCAAGGAGGACCTTTCAGAAGCAATAAAGGCAAGGTCAGACACTGTGGCCGCCGGTGAAACCGAGCCGGCTGGTCTGGATATAACCCTCCCCGGCGGGACGTATCGTCTAGGCCACCGGCATCCGATTACCCGCGTCGAAGATGAAATCTGCGATATCTTCTCCCGCATGGGTTTCGAAATCACTGAAGGCCCGGAGGTGGAATTAGATTACTACAATTTCGAGGCTCTGAATATCCCTAAAGACCATCCGGCCCGCGATATGCAAGACACATTTTATGTCTCTGATAATGTTGTCCTAAGGACTCACACTTCGCCCATGCAAGTCCGGACAATGGAAAAGCAACGTCCCCCGGTCTGGGTGGTGATCCCTGGTAAGACCTACCGCCGGGATTCGGACGTGAGCCACACGCCTATGTTCCACCAGATCGAGGGTCTGGTGGTGGACAAGGGGATCACCTTTAGCGACCTTAAGGGGGTCTTGATCTCTTTTGTTCATCAATTCTTTTCACCGGACACGCCTTTACGATTCAGACCAAGCTTTTTCCCCTTTACCGAACCGAGCGCCGAAGTGGACATCGGTTGTGTAATTTGCCACGGTAAGGGGTGCAGAACTTGTGGTTTTAAGGGGTGGCTGGAAATCCTGGGT
>JAZGHI010000315.1:0-5522 GCA_036480955.1 Candidatus Adiutricales bacterium | reverse complement strand
CTCAAACCTCAATCCCGGTGTTGGAGACCAGTATCAGCGGATTTCAGGTCAATGGCCCCAGCCATAACCGGATTGAGAGTCAGGCCGCCGGTTGGGATTCTCTTTACGGAATTCCAGCTCAGCCGTCAGCCAAAAATATGTTGATAAGAGTCTTTCAAGTCATTAATATTTCCTCCTTCTTCTTTCGAAGACTTTGTTTAGCCTATAATTGGCAATAGGTGTGCCATACCTTGAATAAATAATTCCAGGGATATAAGTTATTGTAATCAATAATTAAATTAGAGGGGATCTAATCGAACAGGTTAAGCTTAGGTTGGATTTAGGCTAAGGCCGGGTGATTTATTGACACTGTATACATAAAGCGGTAATAATAGTTACGGTTGGAATTTAGAGTGTATAAACAAGCTGACCTCAAAATAAAGCCAGAATGAGAGTGGCATTAACTTACTATGTCTAGGCTGCGAAGTTCGAGCTTTAAGGCCTCCTATTGATTGAGATCAGCCTTTTTCGCCTCATATTCTTCCTTCTCGATCTCACCACGCGCGTAGCGTTCCATAAGAATATCGAGCGCCCTGGCCCCGGCAGGCTGGTTGGTTGTTTGTCCTTTGCTCGCCTGTATCAACCACTTAATAAAGAAAAATAAAGCCACAATTACAAGACCCCAGAAGGCCAGCATCATGACCATCCCTAACCATCCTATCCCCCAACCAGGACCCATGTGCCATCCACCATTAGGTTGACCCCATTGAGCGAAGGCGTTACCGTTTTGAAGTAATATGAATGCCAGGCCTAGACAGAATGTATATATAAAACGTAAGTATCTCATTTTAGTCTCCTTTTTCTGAAAAGTTAATCAATTATCGGCTTCGCCACTATCCACTTTACAATATCTGACGCGAGCCGGTCTTCAATTTCTATTTCCCAGCCGGCGGTCTCAATATTTTCGATGGTCTTGCGGTTCACGTTTGCCCCCGCCAGTCTAACAATAAAAGGATTGATAATGTTAAACACAGCGGCCAGAAACGGATTGCCCGGCTTCATATGTTCGAGGAGCAGGAGTCGTCCTTCAGGCTTACAGACCCTTCTCAATTCCCTTAATCCTTGAACCGGATCCGGGACAGAGCAAAAAACGAAAGCGGCAAAAACTGTATCGAAAGAATTATCCGGATATTCGAGTTGCTGAACGTCCATTTCCTTTAGCTCCACGTCCAGATTGCTGGAATTCATCCGCTTCCTAGCCTTCTTGAGCATGTTTGGGCTGAGATCTATGGCCGAAATTTCAACGCCGGGCGGGTAGTAGGCTATGTTCTTACCCGTACCCACACCAACTTCCAGAGCTTTAGGACCACTTACCTGGTCGGTAAATCGTGGTCTCCAGACTCTGAACCGAAACAGCTCAATGGGGGCTTCCGCCAAATCGTAAAAGAGCGATCTTCTATTATACCGCTTTCTGACTGCCTCAGTCGTTTTTTTCCTGGATTTAGAATCCATTTCTATATACCTTACCTTTCCCGTCATAAAATTAAAAGACTACATTTTAATATAAGCACAAATACTTATCTAATCAACTGGTGGCAGTGAGGCCGACTTCCAGAGACTCTCCCCACCTTTCGGCAACCTACTTTTCTTGGGAATGACTTATCAAACTCCTGCTGCGTCATTCAACCAGCCAAAACAGCAAGGCCTGTACCAGGACAGTAAGGCAAAGGCTATTCTTTCTTAGGGTTTGATTTCGTTCGATTTAATCCGAAATTTTTGAGTTCAGAAAGAATTGACCCGGTCAATATTCAGAGTATGGCCGTAAATTTTGTTAACGATTTCAAGAGAAAGTGTAAAAAAAAGTTGTCGGTTTGACCACTAGGTTATGGAACGAATAGGGTTTACTAAAGAGACTAATCCATGTGTGCAAAGAGTCAAATCAGGTTAGGGCCCCTTTTTATTTCGAGAATTATTCAAAATATGGACTACCGCTTTCGAATTTGAAGCGATTGGGCGAAATAATTGACTTAACCTGAGAATTGGTACTATTGTTGAATACAAATCTTATTTGGTCTTGGCTTTAAGGCTAGTGAGGGTGTGTCGAAAAAAAGAAAGGAATTAATTGGATAGAAGGATCGATCAAATTTGGGATTACAGCAGCCATCGGTTTCATTTTATAGAATCAAATACGCTCTCATTGAATACAAAGCCTGCGGTAGGTTCCAAACTTTCTGGAAGGAGGAATAAACATGAAGCAAAGAATTCGCCAAGTGCTTATTTTTTTAATAATATTCCTTATTCCGGTTATCATATTCGGCTGTACGGTGAAGGAGGAAGAGGCAAGAAAACCAGCCGCAGACTTCAGCATACCGGATTTAGAAGGCAAACTCGTTAGTTTATCTGATTACAAGGGTCAGATAGTAATGATCAATTTTTGGGCGACCTGGTGTACACCCTGCCGGGAGGAAATTCCCGACTTCGTGGAATTCCAGAAAAAATTTGGACCCGAAGGCTTCACTATCCTTGGTCTTACCATTGATACGATTGATCCCGAAGAAGTAAAAGAATTCGCTATAGAGTTCAAAATGAACTATCCAGTCTTGTATCTTGGCAAACAAAAGAAACGGGTTATGAAGGATTATTTCAATTTCCGTGGTATACCGACCAGCTTTCTTATAGATCGAGACGGGCTTATAATCAGGAAAGTAACCGGACGCATGGAAAAATCTTTCTGGGATAAGGAAATTCGCACTGCGTTAAAAGAGAAAGAAAACAGTCAAGATCAATAAATCACGAAAGCTGGCGAACCAGGGGAATTAAAATCCTTTGACACTATTTCTTGATAAATAGGTAGACGATAACTGACCATATCATACTTATAGAAAATTTTTTAAAGGGAGCGTGAAATGGAAAATAATAATCATGAACACCCAACACACTTACTTGATCCTGTTTGCGGGATGGAAATCGATTCCGATTCCGTCGAACATGTTAGCGTTTATGAAGGACGGGAATATTTCTTTTGCAGCCGGGTGTGCATGGAAAAATTCGAGGCAAGCCCGGAGAAGTATCTTCACGGTGCAGCGGAGAAATCCTCTCATAACCACGCCGCTTCTAATGAGCATACCAGGTCTGACTCTCCGGCGTATACCTGTCCGATGCATCCTGAAGTACGGCAAAATGAACCCGGTTCCTGTCCTAAATGCGGCATGGCATTGGAACCGGTCGAAGTACAGCTACCCATCGAGAAAGTAGAGTACGTTTGCCCCATGCATCCGGAGGTAGTACAGGACGAACCTGGATCGTGCCCCAAATGCGGTATGGGTCTTGAACTGCGCACGGTGAGTCTCGAGGAGGAGGCTAATCCGGAACTTGATGATATGACCAGACGTTTTTGGGTCGGTCTGGTTTTTACCGTACCCTTGTTAATAATCGCCATGTCCGAGTTCATTCCGGGTAATTTTATAGAGGAGTTGGCCCCGGCAAAATGGTTAGTTTGGATTCAATCTGTGCTGGCCACTCCGGTAGTAATATGGGCCGGGTTGCCTTTTTACCAGCGTGGTTATTCCTCGGTCGTCAATCGCAGTTTAAATATGTTTACTCTGATCGCGCTGGGGACCGGAGCCGCGTATGTGTACAGTATGATAGCAGCCTACCTGCCTCAAATCTTTCCAGATTCTTTCCGGAGCGAAGTTGGTGTTGTGGCCATATATTTCGAGGCCGCGGCCGTGATCACGGTTCTAGTACTTCTGGGACAAGTTCTGGAACTGCGAGCCCGCAGCCGAACGAGCGGCGCTATAAAGGCTCTGCTCGGACTGGCGCCTAAAACGGCCCGCATAATTCGGGAAGACGGCACTGAGGAAGATATTTCCTTGGATCAAGTAAAACCCGGAGACCGTCTGCGCGTACGCCCGGGGGAGAAAGTTCCCGTTGACGGCAGTGTGTTGGAAGGAAACAGTTCTATCGATGAATCCATGGTAACCGGCGAGCCTATTCCAGTGGAAAAAGGGCCGAAAGATAAAGTTATCGGGAGCACCATTAACTCGACCGGTGGATTCATAATGGCCGCTGAACGTGTGGGCAGCGAAACTCTCCTTGCTCAAATTGTGCGTATGGTCAGCGAAGCCCAACGCAGCCGGGCTCCAATTCAGCGTCTGGCAGATGTCGTGGCAAGCTATTTCGTGCCGGTGGTGATATTGACGGCCATAGGCACGGCCATTATTTGGGGATTAATAGGACCGGAGCCCCGGATGGCTTACGCTTTAGTCAACGCGGTGGCCGTGCTCATTATTGCCTGTCCCTGTGCCCTTGGACTTGCCACACCCATGTCTATTATGGTGGGCACCGGCCGGGGAGCGGCCGCCGGAGTATTAATTAAAAATGCCGAGGCTTTGGAAATCCTGGAAAAGGTTGATACGCTTGTTGTGGACAAAACCGGGACGTTGACCGAGGGGAAACCGAGCCTGGTTTCAATTGTCGCTTTAAACGGTTTGGATCAATCTCGACTGCTCTATTTTGCAGCGAGCTTGGAGCTAGGAAGTGAGCACCCTTTGGCCGAGGCCATAGTGGCCGGCGCGAAGAAAGACGGGATTTCTCTGGCCAAGGCAGAGGATTTTCAATCCGTTACCGGAAAAGGTGTGGTAGGGAAAATTGACAGCCAGACCGTCGCTCTGGGAAATCCCAAACTTCTCGAAGACTTGAACGTTCAAGTCGGTGAAATGCTGCATCGTGCCGAGGAACTGCGTGCTGACGGCCAGACGGTCATGTTTGTGTCGGTGGACGGCCGTCCGGCCGGGTTATTAGGCGTAGCCGATCCGATTAAAGACACAACTCCTGAGGCGATTCGAATACTTCATAAAGAAGGAATAAAAATCGTGATGCTCACCGGAGACAGCCGTACTACCGCGGAGGTGGTAGCCCGAAAACTGGACCTTGATCAAGTTGAAGCGGAAGTCCTGCCAGACCAAAAAGCCGAAGTGGTCAAGCGGCTGCAAGGGGAAAATAAAATAGTGGCCATGGCCGGTGACGGCATCAATGACGCTCCCGCCTTAGCCCAATCTCATGTCGGGATTGCCATGGGAACTGGAACGGATGTGGCCATGGAAAGCGCGGGAATCACTTTGGTCAAAGGCGATTTAAGGGCTATTGGACGCGCACGTAAGCTCAGCCGCGGCACCATGCGCAACATTCGTCAAAATCTGTTTTTCGCATTCATATATAACGCTGTCGGCATTCCTATAGCGGCTGGTCTACTATATCCAACGTTTGGACTGTTGCTTAGCCCTATGATCGCTAGTGCCGCTATGAGTCTAAGTTCCGTGTCTGTCATCAGTAACGCGCTTAGACTTCATAAATTGGAGTTATAATTAATTTTTATTATTCCGTATTATTCCGGTTATTCCGGTGACAATATATTTAATTATTTTGCTCTTCTTTGGCCCTGGTTTCTTTCTCCAACGGGTCCGGTCCAGGAACGCTTCAGTGCTCAACAGGTAACTATCATCTCCTAAAGGCCTGCCCGTCCATGACGGCACCGCCCACGG
>JAZGHI010000314.1:0-3516 GCA_036480955.1 Candidatus Adiutricales bacterium | reverse complement strand
GAAAATCGTATGCGCAAATACTAATGACGCTGAATATAACAGCGAGTTACATCAATGACCTCCGCAACAATTGATTCATCGAAAGGATCCTCTGCTCTGGCCATGATGACTTATTCTCAGGATATTTCCGGATTTTTGTTATGGCGGGCCATAAAACTCAGTCCCTTGGCTCTCTTATTTTGAATTATGCTCCCACAATTGCCGCTGACAGCGGAAAGCCTGGATTATCTGAGCTGGGCGATGACGCGAATTTCTACTCTCGCCCCGCGTACGGCCAGTTCGGTGATGCCGATTGCCGTCCATGCCGGCCAGGGTTCGCTCAACACCTCGTCGCGGGTTTTCATGAACGCGCGTATATGTTCGCTCAAACCGACGTGGTAACTGGTATATTCGACGATATCCTCGAAACCAAGGCCAGCCGCTTTAAGCACTTCTCCAACGGCCCGCCAGGCGTTTCGAAATTCGTCTTCAGCGCTGTCAGGCACTGAGCGGTCCTGGTTGGTTCCGATCTGTCCGGAGCAGAATAAAAGGCCGCCGCTTCGAACCGCTTGTGAGAAATGAAAATTGTCATAGGCCGCTTTGCCGAATTCAGGCGCTACAATCTCGATGCTCATGTTAAATCCTCCAGATTAGGCTAGAGTCAGATGTGGTCAGGGTCCACACTAACGGTAATGAAACATAGGAAATAATGATCTGTGTGTCAAGTCTGGACGGCACGCGGGTTTTGGTTATTGTTATTAGATCATATGTGCGATTATCATACGATTGAGCGGACAACAGCTCTTTATTTATCTTAATATATTTATGCTGTTAGGTAGTGTCTGTCCAGAAATGAGGAATTTTTTTCAAGATCGAGGCGGACGAAAAAAATTACCGCAGGTATATATTTGATATTCCGAGGATAATTTTTTTCGTCCAACAAAGAGATTGGGGAAAATAACCATTTCCGGACGGGCACTATTTGGGTGTTTTCGGTCAGTACACGGTTGTGTCAGATTTTTGTATGGTGAGGATCATTATGGGGTATAATGGGCCATGATCTTTAAGGTCCTTGACCGGGAGAACACCATGGGCAAACGGACCAAAAAATTGATGGAGATCATCACCGATCCTGAAAAACTGGCAAAACTGGAGCGCGAACTCGAGGCCGGACGCGCCTTGAAGTCTGAGGAGTGCCAGTGCGGCCGGTCCAAAAGAATGAGGCACGCCTTTTGTTATCCGTGCTGGAGCCGGCTGCCCAGGGATTTCCAAGCCGGATTGCGTCTGTCAGTGGGTGAGGGATTTGAGGAAGCATACTACAAGGCGCAGGCATGGCTCAGGCAGAATTGAACGGAGAAATCCTGAATTTTGGAAAGCAACCTCAATTGTAACCCATTAATCCCATCAGCAACGCCACACAATTCGATTCCCCTACCCATATAATTTCTCTTTCAGCGTGATTCACTCCCTTGAATAAAGAGACGTTTGTTTCCCATTGAGAGTGATCATGTTAAGATTAGAGGGAGTATAACCGGAAGGCTCATACATCACGGAGTTGTTCATGCGAATACTTGTTGACGCCGACGCATTACCGAGAGTGATAAGGGATATACTGTTCCGGGTAGCCGAACGGCTTCGTATCCCATTGACTCTGGTCGCGAATCAGCCCGTGGCAATTGATAAATCAGAATATATTGAGAGTATGGCGGTACCTGCCGGTTCTGACGCGGCGGATGATCGGATCGTGGAACTTGTCCGGCCGGGTGACCTGGTCATTACCGCTGATATTCCCCTGGCGGACCGGGTTGTCGCCAAGGGAGCTTATGCCATTGACCCGCGCGGGAAACTCTACACGGAAGAAAACGTAAAAGACCGGCTGGCTTCGCGAGATCTCATGAATGGGCTTAGGAACGGCGGCTTAATTACCGGCGGTCCCGCGGCGTTCAGCCGGAAAGACCGCCAAACCTTTACCGACCAGTTGGACCGTTTCCTGACCAGACATCATAAAAAAGATATACCGATGAACGGAAGAAACCGAAAGGATATAAATCCCGGGGTCCGGGTAAAAGTTGTACAGAAACAGGACCAGCGCTCCGGGAGACTGACAGAAGGCATTGTAAAGGATGTTCTGACAAAATCTCCAACTCATCCTCACGGTATAAAGGTGCGGTTGACAAGCGGAATCGTAGGCCGGGTAAGAGAGATTATGCCAATGACTCCTTAGCATAAGCATGGTCAGGCCGGCTTTTAATGTTTTAATGAAACCCGGTGTCAAGTACCGTCCCGGTTAAGGGTTTCTCCGGTTGGACGGGCTTGGGCGATATTACATTTTTGTGGAATAAGCAGTCGGCTATAAAGAGACTGGAACGGGGTTGAAATATATGGTCTGGGTTTAATTCGCCGAAGCCTGCTTTGACTATTATTACCAATGGCGCCCAGCGGTTCGCTGTAGAGTAGTTCAGTGAGACGCTGATCAGAACCTGAACAAGTTGGAGCCCCAGGTAAAGCCAGCTCCGAAGGCTGCGGTCAGGACCAGGTCTCCCCGCTTTATTTTACCCTCACGTACCGCCTCATCCAGGGCAGTGGGGATGGTGGCCGCGGAAGTATTACCGTATTTTTGAACGGTCAGGATAATTTTTTCCATGGGGATTTCGAGGCGTTTGGCCACCACTTCCATAATACGCATGTTGGCCTGATGGGGGATGAACCAGTCTATTTGATCGCTGGTTATCCCGTTGTGTTCCAGGGCCTCGACGGAAACTTCAGTCATGGATCGAACCGCGAATTTGAAGACCTCGCCTCCCTTCATCTTGAGAAGATGAAGCTTCTCATCTATCATTTCGTGTGAGGCCGGGTAGCGGGAACCGCATCCGGGCAGGTAAAGCAGGTCCCACAGGGACCCGTCAGCATGGAGATGGCTGGAAAAAAGCTTCCCATCGGTCTCCCCGTCCGACGGTCCGACCACGGCCGCGCCGGCCCCGTCGCCGAAAAGCACGCACGTGCCCCGGTCTTCGTAATCAAGACGGTTGGAAATGACCTCTCCTCCAACAACAAGGGCATACTCGTGGGACCCGTCCTGGATGAATTTTTCAGCGATGGACAGTCCATAAATAAAGCCGGGGCAGGCGGCGCTGACGTCAAAGGGTGTGGCCTTTTTCGCGCCAAGGCCCTGTTGAACGAAACAGGCGGTCGAAGGTGTAGGCATGTCTCCCGATACGGTCCCTACGATGATAAGATCGAGCTGATCCGCGCTGATTCCGGCCATCTCCAGGGCATTATTCGAGGCCGGGATGGCCAGGTCGCTTAAGGCCTGGCCCGGCAGGATATTCCGCCTTTCCCTGATGCCGGTGCGGGTGGTGATCCACTCGTCCGTGGTTTCTAGAATTGATTCGAAGTATGAATTCGGAACTACCTTCTCTGGTATGTATGAACCAGTTCCTTTAATGCTGATTGTCCGCATTGATATAACCCCTTTTTGATTATCGAGAATGCCGTTTCCGGTGATCCTAGAATCCTGCTTTTAATTTTAATCACGGG
>JAZGHI010000313.1:0-2794 GCA_036480955.1 Candidatus Adiutricales bacterium | reverse complement strand
TGATATTGCCCTTGTGAACCAGGGTAACGCTTCTCCTCCCCTTGTCCAGGGCGTAACGAATCGCCTTTCTCACCAGCCGCTTAGAGCCGGCTTCGGTCATTGGTTTAATTCCTACCCCGGCCCGGCTGGGTATGTTGACTCCCAGTTCTTCCCGCAAGAAATCGATCAGCCGCTTGGTTTCGATATCACCGGCGGCCCATTCGATCCCGGCATAGACGTCCTCGGTATTTTCCCGAAAAACTACCATGTCTACTTTTTCCGGCTCCTTCACCGGTGAAGGAACGCCGGGGATATACTGGATCGGCCTTATACAGGCATAAAGGTCGAAAATTTGCCTCAGGGCCACGTTCAGGCTGCGCATACCCTCCCCAACCGGGGTGGTCAAGGGTCCTTTGATGGCCACGGAATGGGTCCGCAAGGTTTCCAGTGTCTTTTCAGGCAGCCATTCACCTGTCTGTTCAAAGGCCTTTTCTCCGGCAAGGACTTCAAGCCATCCAATCTTCCTTTTCCCGCCGTAAGCCTTGTTAATCGCTCCATCAAGGACGGGTCTGGTGGCGGCCCATATGTCCGGACCGACACCGTCCCCTTCCATAAAGGGTATGGTAGGATTCAAAGGCGATTGAAGCGTGCCGTCAGCTTGAAAGGTTATTTTAGCCATCTCGTTAAGGTCCCTATCAGAAACACAATTTGCTTTTAAAAATGAGCTCTAAACTTCGTTCAATCCGCCTCGGCCATAGAGATACGACGCGGGTAAAGGTTTATTAATAATTTTTTGGTGGTAGTAGACAAAGTTTTCCCAGGTCGCCCGGCGGTGTATACCCGGACAGGATCTCTTGACGACCTCAAATTCTTCGCTGTGTTTAAGCGGCGCTGAAAAAAAAGGCCAATCACGGCACATGACCGGTTTTACCGGATGGATGGAGCAGCCGTGCGTCTGATAGTCATACATGACGCAAAATTCTTCCGGATCGACTTTAAAGGATAGAAACCCATGCCGGGGAAAGGTGTACCTCGCCATAAATTCTTCAGTTGGTATTCCGAGAAACTCGGCCACGTCCTCGGCCCGTTCGAATGATATAAAAATACCTCCCTGTCCCTGACAGCAAGTGCCGCAGCGGCGGCAGTGGAAAACTTCCTCAATTCTGCTTCGACCCACCGTGGTCTCTAACCTCGTGAATAATGTGAATACTTGTTACGGATAGACTAGCTGCTGATGGCCGCCAATTTTCTATTCAGTACCTTCCACCGACGGGTTTTTCAACGACGGCTGCCCGTTCGACTCCAAGACGCTGTGCCAGAGAAGACCGTTTAGTTGAATTTTTTTTCGTGGTCCCACGGCCACTTTTAACGGAACATGGACATAAGTATTATTCCACTGGCTTATCAATACGGCTGTTTTGCCGGCCATGGCCGCGTGGACGGCTTTCCCTCCGAGGAATCCGCAATATATCCGGTCGGATGAATTCGCCGGCCGGCTCCGAATAAGGTAACTCGGATCTATATATTTCAGATTTATTTCAATACCAATACTCTTAAAATGTTCTTTTATCCGGTCGGCCAGAAACGGACCTATGTTGCCCAGACGCACATTCCCGGAAGGATCGAGTTCCTGCTTCTCGCCGGCAAAAAATTTCTGGCCCGCACCCTCAGCCACCACAATCACGGCATGCTGACGATCCCGTATCCTTTTTTCCAACTCTTTGAGCAGCCCGGATTCCCCTTCCAGATCGAAGTCGGCCTCCGGTATGAGGACGTAATTTACCTCCCTTTGGGCCAGGGAGGCACTCGCCGCGATGAAGCCGGATTCGCGTCCCATCAACTTGACTAGACCAATTCCGTTCGGAGCGCCCAGGGCCTCGGTATGCGCGCTCCGGATGACCTCGGCCGCGGCGTCTACGGCGGTGTCGAAACCGAACGACCGGGCCACCATATGGATGTCATTATCAATTGTTTTCGGAATACCGACAATGGCTATCTTTAGACCCCTGGATTTAATCTCTTCGCAAATCTTGTAGGCGGCTATAAATGTGCCATCCCCCCCAACGGTAAACATCACATTGATATTAAGACGTTCCAGGGAATCCGCTATTTCCCCAATGTCATAGATTCCCCGCGAAGAGGAAAGGACCGTCCCGCCGAATTCATGGATGTTGCTTACGAATTCCGGGGTTAGTTCGATCAATTCATGACCATATTCAGGCAGGAGACCCTGATACCCGAATTTTACCCCTAAAATGTTCCGGACACCGTAAATATGGTACAGGGTTATGACGAGAGAGCGGATCACGTCATTCAGTCCAGGGCAAAGTCCGCCCGCGGTGACGATGGCCGCTTTTACTTTAGTCGGATCGAAATATATCTTTTCTCGGGGACCGGCCAGTTCAAGAGACTCGGGTTCAACGACACCTCTACAAAGCTGCCGGTAATTATCCATAGTCAGGTTGATTATCATCTGTTTCGAGTCATCGACAAAAATCCGATGATGGTCGATTTCGAGGCAGGACATACTTTCGGTTTTTTTAATTGGAGAATCGATTTTGGCCTCTCCCAGAGTCTCGATATCGTATTCCGGATTTACTTTTTGATCCGTCTCAGACATGTCGTTTTCCTTTCAGGTTCAGAGCCGGTTCGAAACACTGCTTCTTATCGCCTCGTATAATTATTCAGGTGAAATTCGGGTTTCACAACATCTCCAGGCTGTTGAGCAGGGTTTCAATCCTGTTCACTTCCTCGGGGTTTAATTCTTGGGCTGGATCGGACATTCTCGCTTGAGGGATTAGACTTTGCAACTCGA
>JAZGHI010000312.1:0-3031 GCA_036480955.1 Candidatus Adiutricales bacterium | reverse complement strand
TGGCGGGTACGGCGGCCACGAAGGTTGAGGCCAGGGGCACCACAAAACCGTTTATCTTGGGGAAGGCTTCGGGGCCAAAATAATTCCCGATGGTGGTAGGCAGGAGGATGAGCATCGCCCCGTAGCTTATCCCGAAGATCAGGCCGGCCATGGTCAAGATTCCCAGGCTTGGAGCCTTCCATAGAATAAAGAAGGTGATCAATATTCCGACCAGGCAGGAACTGCTTAACCAGCGGGGCTCGACACGATCAGCCAACCAGCCCATGGGTAAAGCAGCCGCGCCGGAAGCCAATATCATTAAACTTAGGACAGAGGCGGCCTGCATGGAAGTATACCCAAGGTCGGTCATATGCAGTATTCCATGAGACATTATCAGGATGAGGGCCTGGCCGTGACTGATGATCAGCAGTACGAAAAGCCACAGAGTCGGTTTCTTCAGTGCCTCTCGCAGGGGCCAGTTTACCGGGGACCTGTACGTCCGGGCCGCGTTACCGCCTTCTTTGGCGGTTCTGTCAGCCTCTTCGGAACTCAGACCATCCGGGTGCTGGCCAATCTCATGAGGCGAGCCCACCACAAAAAATGAGAGGATCAAGGCGATAAACGCGGCAACTGCTACGACCAGCCAGGCCATCTGCCAGGAATCGGTCCGGCCCATAAACCAGGTAAAAAAAGGCTGGCCCATGAAGCCGGCCACGGCGGCACCGCTGGTTACAATACTCAGAGCCAGAGCCCTCCGGGTATTGAACCAGAACATGATCGTGGTCTGAACGGTAATGATACCGCCGAAGGCAAAGCCAATGGGCATCATGAAACCCCAGAGCAGGATCCATATCCAGAGTTGGGTGGTAATGGTACCCAGCAGGATCAAGGTGCCGACCATGATAACCAGCCCGGAAATCATGGTCCTTTTGACCCCGAATCTCGAGATGGCCAGGGCCAGCACCGGCGCCATATAGCCCATCAGGAACATGCAGAGGGTGAGGGCGATACCGGCCTGGCCTCTCTGCCAGCCCATATCTTTGATCATGACCGGGAAAATCACAGAGAAAGAGTAAAAAGCCAGGCCGAACCCGCACATAAGGATGAAAAATAGAAGACCGACGTTCTTCCAGCCGTAGTAACTATTCCTGATGTTTGTATTCTTCATGAATCGATATGTGCCTCTCCTTAGGGTATCTGTCCGGTCGGGCAGTGAAAGGGCTGTCTTTAAAACTGTTCCTCGAGCCAGGTTTTCAAAGGATCTCTCACCGGGATAATGTTTGGCCAGTCGGTGTCCTGAAAAAAGGTCTCGTACCTGACGCTGATCAGATCGTTTAAATACTCAGGACGGCGTTCTATCGGATAGTCACTGTGCATGTGCAGGGGATAGTTGACCAGATAAGACAACTCTTCCAATTCCTCCCGCTTCATGGCAGCCAGTATTGTACCCGCCAGCACTGCCTGATGGATGAAAATTTTATATCGAAAATCTTGCTTGTAAAACTTATCGAATCTTTCATCTCCATACAGCCGGTTAAAATTTTCTCGCCATTCCCCAAAAATTCCTTTAGCCGGATTAATAACCACCAGACCCGCGTTAAAATAGGGTCTGATTTCAAAGTCATCCACAGACGCGGTCATGGGAAACAGGCCCTCTTCGCCGACACCGCATTCGCGGTAAATCAGATCCCAGAACTCATCAACCGGTTCGCCCAGGCGCGACCCTATCAGAGTATGGTCCACAGGCCTGTATCCAAGATTTTTTCCAGTACCCGGCAACATGTCCTCCGGTTCTTTGATGACGATGGCGTGTGTGTCCATCCAAGCCAGGAATTCTGTTTGATCTTCAGCCAAACTCTCAGCCTGGGCCGAAGCGTAAATCTTGGCCGCGAATGGGAATTTCCAGATTGACGGTTCTACACCGAAAGGTATCAACCGAACACTGAGTGATTTCAACTCATCTCGGATTTCATCGGGGATACGTTCGCTGTTATCCGGTTCAAGTACCCAGATCTGATTTTCTGAATATTTTCCGGCGAAATCACGGATGCTTTTTGCCAGTATGAAAGCCTCCCGTTCCGATCTCCCCGAAGAAGTCATGAACGCAAAAATTAGGTTCTCCATTGTTGATCCCCCTTTCCTTTGGATATTAGTCCGCTTCCTGACCGCCTAATACCCTAAATAACATTGAAAGACCGAATATAACCTTTCTTAATATCTCAGGTCAAGTGAACCCGGATCGAATGGGAATCTATTTTTTTCTTGTATTCCCAGATGGTTACAGTAATTTTTTCCACTTAAAAAGGTTCTTTTTTCATTCCCCGTGGCGTTATGTGTCGCCACATAGTATCCTTTGTAGTGTGGAGACATTTCCGGGGCTACAATAATTCTGGGAACAGAATATTTATAGAGTTATTTTGGGGCAAAAAGGAGGGGGTATGCAAGAAACAGATATAACTCCAGAAGAATTCCAGGAAATTTTGAAAGGGTGTAACGATATCTTTCAAACCAGTGCGAAGGATATCCCTGAAAAATTTCGAAGGAATCCGGTCGAGGGCCAGGCTAAATTTACACAGAAAATCAAACTGCCGGCTGATCTTATTCGACTATAGTGTAAGCAGGAACGAAATATCGGCATTTATTTAATTCAGAATGATTACAGGATACCCTGAGCGCATGCTTTCTCATGATGCTGGTTTGTCGACCAGTTCCAAAATTGATATTACCCGATGATTTCAGGCACTCTTCCTCATAAGCACGTATCTTGCCGCCAGATACCGCTTTCCTTCTTCCTCGGCAGGCAAGGCCTGTTCCATAAAGCGGGAACGAGGGAGAAGATATCCATGTTTTTACCTTCATCATCGCACCCGCCTTTATCCGCCGCCGTGGGCGGGCAAAGCCTGCAGCATTGTTTGACCATCGTTGTCTAGGTAGCATTGGTTCCCTATTTCCAAAGCTAATCCTTTATCTCTCCCGTCATGGACGGCAGGGTAGAGCGTTTGTTACACAAACGCAGAAACATATAAATGCTATCCCGCCATCGGCGGGTATA
>JAZGHI010000311.1:0-8048 GCA_036480955.1 Candidatus Adiutricales bacterium | reverse complement strand
CCAAACTCCATTTTCCGTTCAAGCTCAGTGTTTTCATCAGGTTTTTCCTCTAAAGGGTTTCGCGCGAAGTCTCACGCCTTGTACACCTTCCAGGCAGGCAAGGCCTGCAGCATTGTTTGACCATCGTTGCTTAGGTAACATGGGTTCCCTATTTCCAATGTGACTCCTTTACCCGTCGCCGTGGGCGGCCGCCGTCTTTTAGTACCAACTGTATGTATTTGGTATCATCTAAGGAACCGGCTGTTCAAATTATGGTATTATTAAGCTATAATAACTTATGAGAAATTAGGCTTCACTGGGTATTTATGTCAAGATTATTTTGCAGCTGCGGCTGATAACGGAAAGGGCTTTGGACAGCAGGATGGAAGATTTTCCAATAATAATCACCTCTTCTTGGCATGGCGTTGTTACTGGGAGCAGAACACCATGACCTGGTCGATGAATGCTGTCAGTTACCGGATGTCCGGGGCGGGCAGTTGGCGGAATCTGCTGACAAACGAGGCTTTAGAGCAGCTTTACGCGGACATATACCCCGCGGGTATGCGGTTTCCTGAAACGAACCATAAACTTGTTCAGATTTTTGAAACATGGGCTCAGGCCTCTATCGTCAGATTGGAAAATGATAAGGTCATCCCACTCGGTCCTTTGATGACGGATCAGGATTTAAACATACTGAAGCCCTGGTTTGAAGCAATATCAGAGGTGATGCGTACTTCCGTTAAAGAGCGCCTTGCTGAATACCGTTCACTGGCCTCAACCTTAGCTCACGGTTTAGACCAGGGCGGTACTGAAAATATAATGACTATCCTGATCGGGGCCCACACACTTGACTCCTGGGTCTTCGCCGCGCTTCGAGAGGAACTGATAGGCGCCTATTCCCCCAGGGGCTTTGCCGGTGATTTTTTCTTCTGGGGTTATGCTTTTTCCGAAGGGCCGGAGAGAATATTCGGTTTCACCAGTTACGGTGGTCTAGGTCGAAGACGGATTCATGTGATAAGGTCTCATGGTCTGGACCGCGAGAGTTTGAAGTCAGTTCTGCGACAGAGGGAAAATCTGATATTCCTGCACTCGCTTTACCCGAAAAATGAACCAGGGGGAAGACCGCCTTGGGAAAGGTCCTTTTCTCAATCGGAAAAAGACGACGTGGTGACAACCCTCAGGCAGGCTCACCTGGTCACCCCGGATGACCCACCCCGTCTGGCCATACCGTTTTTCGCGGACCGGGAGATGAGGGGGGCCGCGGAGCTCTACCGGAAAGTATCGGATAAGATCATGGTCCGCTTCAAAGAGAGGATGGGTGAGCTGAAATCTTTGGTCAGCCGGTGCAGTTTCGCTCAATGTACGTGGTCCGATGTCCTCTGCATGCTTTTCCACTTGTCCTATTCTTTGGCCGCTGATAAATTAGTCGAGGACGGGACCTTGGCCGAGTTCCCGCCAAGCGCCAAGGGTGAATGGGGAGTCTGGATTCATTGAATTACCTGGTCTAAGTAGAACGCTTATGGTTAAATCGAATAAAGATCGCCAGACAGTGCTGGAACTGAAAAACGTAGGTTTCGTACGGGATAGGACCTTGCTTGATGATATAGACTGGCGCGTTCGGCAAGGGGAGCATTGGATAATCCTGGGCCGGAACGGAGCCGGTAAAACCCTTCTGCTTCAGATCGTGGCCGGATATATCTGGCCGACTAAAGGCCGGGTCTCTGTACTTAGGGAAAGATACGGCCAGGTAGATTTAAGGGAGCTCAGGCAGCGGATCGGCTGGGTGTCTTCAGCCTTAAAAGTAAGATTACCCGGCGGCAATACAGCGCTAAGGGTTGTACTTTCAGGGGCCTTTGCCAGCTTCGGTCTGTATGAAAAACCAAGTCAGGAGATAATCGAACGAGCCGGCCGGTTGATGGGCGAGATGAGTTTAGGCGATCTGGCTGAGAAAAGGTTCAAAAATTTGTCCCATGGAGAACAACAGCGCGTCATTCTAGCCCGGTGCTTGATGCCCGGCCCGGAACTTCTCATCCTCGACGAACCCTGTGCCGGGCTCGATATGGCGGCCAGTTCCAGATTTCTGGATCTGATCGCGGGCATGGCCGCCGAAGAGGGTGGCCCAACTCTGCTCATGGTAACACACAGGATGGATGAGATTGTGCCGGGTCTGACCCACGGTCTGCTTATGCGCAAGGGCCGGATTCTGGCCTCAGGTCCTTTGGACAAGGTCATGACGGATAGAATGGTTTCCCAGACAATGGAAATTCCTTTAAGTGTCCAGCGGATTAACGGGTACTGGTCCGTGGAGAGAACCAATGATCGGGAGTTAGATTCCACTGAATGAGCGATTTTTAACCGCTGATAAGCAATGATACAATCTCAATCCGTCTCCCGGTCCTACTTCTTCTCAACCAGGTAGCCCTCTTTTTTTAGTGCGTTATCTATTTCCGTAATGTGCTCCGGGCTCCGGGTCTCAAGTTCTAATTCCACACGAGTCACATTAAGAGGCGCGTCCCGGATGTGGCGGTCATGATGGACGTGAAGTACGTTGGCTTCGAGCCGCGCGACTGAATCTAAAAGGCGCGCCAGAGAGCCTGGCGTGTCATCCAGATATACCCAGAGCCGGACAATACGGCCCTTCTTAACCAACCCCTGATCTATTATCCGGCCCAAAAGAGGGCTGTCCAGATTCCCGCCGCTGATTATGAGGACGACACGGCTTCCTCTGGGGGCTGAGACCACTCCGCTGAGCATGGCCGCCAGAGGAACCGCTCCGGCGCCTTCAGTCAGGATTTTTTTGCGTTCCAGAAGTAAAAGAATGGCCTCGGCGATATGCTCTTCGTCAACCAGCGCAATTTCATCCACGTATTTTTTCATGAGCTCAAAATTAAGATTCCCTATCCGCTTGACATTTATCCCGTCGGCCATGGAACGGCGCGATTCTACACTGGTGACCTTACCTTCACTCAGGGCCTGATGAGCTGAAGGGCAGTTCTCGGCCTGTATACCAACAATCCTTGTCTTGGGTCTGATTGATTTGAAGACAGTAGAAATGCCTGAAACGAGCCCGCCGCCGCCGACGGGGACCAAGACTGTATCCAGCTCAGTCAGATCTTCCAGTATCTCCAGGGCGATTGTTCCCTGTCCGCTGATAACGTCTTCATCATCAAAGGGGTGGATAAAAGTTCTGCCCTGGTCGGCCAGTTCCCGGGCTTTTTTCAGGCTGTCTTCGATACTATTGCCGGAGATGATTACCTCACAGCCATATGACCGGGTGGCTTCCTGCTTGGTAATGGAGGCCCAGGCGGGCATGACAACGGTGGCCGGAATACCGGCCTGGGCGGCGGCGCGAGCCACACCTTGGGCGTGGTTTCCGCCCGAAGCGGCAACCACTCCCCGTGGCCCTATTTCTTCGGCCCGCTTCATTAATTTGTACAAAGCGCCCCGGATCTTAAAAGACCCTGTTTCCTGCTGGTTCTCCAGTTTAAGAAAAATCTCACACTCGAACATGCGGCTGAGTGTCTCAGAATAGATCAGAGGGGTTTTTAAAATTTTCCCTCTAATTACCTCCCGCGCTTCCGTAATTTCCTTTATTCCGATCATATTATGACTTTTACCTGCGCAGTTTTTTAGTTTTTTGAAGGTCTGGAGCTTTCAAACCTCACTCTTGATATTTTTCTTACAATTCAAGTTCTAAGCGGCCTACCTGTTCTATTCTGCCTGGCCGCCATTGGGGATGGTCATCCTTATCTATCAACCGGGCCCGTACTCCCTCTATAAAATCAGGATGGCTAACCATATACATCGCGGCTTTTAAATCTGTCTGAAAGACCTCCTCCGGTGGCCGGCCTTCATTGCGGCGCAGCAGCATCAGGGTCAGGGCCAGAGCCGTGGGCGAGCGTTCTGAAACGCGGTGGAACACACCGCTGCAGAGCTCGGTCTCGACGCTGCACAAGGATAAAGAGTAAAACGTGTCTTGGATGGATGTTTTTCCGGCGAAATAATCTTTTACCCATTCATCCATTTCAGGCTTTTCAGGAATCTGGTCAGAGGTAAAAGGCTTGAGTAAAGAATGAAGCTGCTCAACCGACGCGGTCTTATCGGGAAGTAACTCGCCCGCATGTTCCTCCACGACCTGGACGGCTCGGGGTAATTTTTTGTATGGGATTAGAAGTGAAGCCAGACCTACACGCACGCATTCGGCTCCTCGCGCTTCGTATCCAGTGAGTCCTAAAAATTCGGGGTAACCTTCCGGGCACTTGTCGAACAGCCAGCCCGTGGCCCCGACATCGGGAAAAAATCCGATCCTTGTTTCCGGCATGGCCATGCGGGTACGCTCCGTGGCAATGACTATATCGGCACCGGCCGCGAGTCCCAACCCGCCCCCCATGGTGATTCCGTCAGCCAGCACGACCACCGGCTTTGGGAATCTGGTAAGGCGTAAGTCGAGAGCGTACTCCTCTTCAAAGAATTGCGCCGCCTGACCGGTATTCTTATCTTTTACCGCCTCAACAATAACTTTGATATCACCACCGGCGCAGAAACCCCTCTCTCCTTTACCACTTAAAAGGATCATCCGAACCCGATCTGAATTCTCGGCTTTATCCAACTCATTTTGCAGAAGCCGGATCATTTCCAACGAAAGACTGTTCAGCATGGCCGGCCGATTAAGATAAATACCAGCCAGGTTCTGGTTATGCCTGGCGATTACGGGTGATTCAGACTGGGATGATTCTGTATTCATGGGAGAGTCCCTTATCAGGAAAATCTAAGGCCATTATTTTGATCCGCGAAGATAATTCCGGAGCGCCTCTTCAACATCGGGCGTTATTTTAATGCCCCTCTCTAGAAGTCGGGATTTATATTTGTCAAAAGATCTTATATGCCGGACAGAAGCCACCAGGATATCCAGGTACTCCTCTAATCCCTCCTCCATTTCTCTGCGGAGAGCCTCGTTTTGCATTAGCAGATTTTCAACGCTTTTAATCAGACGAAGATTAATAGGTCTGCATACAAGCCGGTAAAAAACGAAACGCTGCAGTTGACCGTCGTCCGTGTCATTTTTCTCAATGGCCTCTTTGATCCTGTCCAGATCCAAACTGTCACAAACCTCAACCTCCAAATTGCTTTTTTCCAGGGCCTTAAAAACCGCTTCGAGAGGTCTTGGAACACCGCAGGTGTCTTCTTCGTCCAGGACGCAGTCTTTGCTTCGCATGTAAACGACCACGTCCATGTCCGAATCTTTATGGGCCATGCCAAAACTGAGGGATCCCAGAAGGTCAAAGGCTACTTCCATACCTTCCCGCTGTATATTCCGGTAAATTTTCCGCATTTCATTTATGAGCTTCTGAGTCTCCGGTGTCTGATATCCGAGAAAAAAAGATTTGACCCGTTGAAAATGGCGGATGGCTGAAATGTGCCTGGTTTTAGGCAAGGTTCCCCCAAGACGAACGTACTTTTTCTCATCAAGAACGAGAGCCTCGAGGCCGGTACTGGAAGGCCTGTAATCTACGATGTCGGAAAGTCGATTTTTGGCCAGGTGCCTGAGGGTGGCTACTTCAAGGCCGTCATCTTGCAACAGGAGATCAAAAAAATAGCCACCCGGCTTGGTGCGCGTAATCTCAATAGTCGATCCGAAGTTGGATGGATTCATGAAAACTGTACCGCCAGAGATTATGGCCCCAAAATTCTCGTGGTGGTGTCCGGATAGAACCAGTTTGATTTGATGGGTGTCGAGATAATCCCGAATCCCGTGGCTGCCTGTGTTCCCATATCGAGAAACCTCATCCAGATAGCCGTAGGCCGGTTGATGAAGGACCAAAATATCCGGTCTGATTTTCTTGAATAATTGGCTTGCTTCTGATACGAAGCCGGCCCCGTGGCGTTTCTCTCCATAATGAACCTGAAGGTGATCCGGGATTCCAGGGGTATCCAGATTGGCTCCACCATAACCCGCAACCCGCCAGCCGTTTGAATCGATCCAGTTAAGATGAAGGTCATAATTTCTAAGAGCGGTCCGGCTCAAATCCAGGTCATAGTTTCCGGGAATGAGATAGATTGTTTTATCGGGATGGTTGGACAGGATTTCTTCCAGGCGCTTGTAGGAATTCTGAAGATAAATTTCCGCCTTCCGGCAGAGGGCGAGGTATTCACCGGCGACGGAATGTAAAGTGTCGGGCTGATCGTTTTCAAGTATACGCATGGCCAGCCGGTCCAGGGTCTCTTCCGGCCTATCCGGATTTTTATGGCCTTTCAGGATCTGTTGCAGTTCCATGAAGCGCCAGGCGGTCTGATACTGAAAAAAAGAACGTGACATCAGATCCCCGGCGATCAGATAGAGATCGGCTTCCGTTTTATCAAGAAGTGTGTCTATTTTTCGGAACGCCTGATGAACGTCTGTTACAAAAACACATCGCATATCAGAAATCCTTAGCGGCCTCTGTAAACTATACACAGCGTCAATATAAATTACCGATGGTTTACTTTATATCTTATGGATTATCAAAGTTTATGAAAATCGTATGCGCAAATACTTATGACGCTGAATATAATAACAGCACAGCAACTCGAACCATGGCACTGTATTTAAATATATCCGCGATTCGACGATTTTCAATTACATTGGGTCCCGCATCCCAGGTGAAGAGTAGATAGCTTTAGTTTACGAAGAGATGAACAAAATCGAAAGCATCCACGTCGACCAGACCTTTATCTGTAAGTTTCAGACTAGGGATAACCGGCAACGCGAGAAAGGATAGGGCCATGAATGGATTTTCCAGCGCGCATCCTGTTTCCCGGACCATGGTTTCAAGTTTTCTATAATCCGCGGCCACCTCTCGAGCCGGCGCCGGAGACATGAGCCCGGCCACGGGTAAAGGCAGGCAGGCCAGGATTTGGTTCTCAACGGCCACAGCTAGCCCGCCGTGCATCTCCTCAACGGCCTTGATGGCTGTCAGGATTTCCCCGGAGGAGATTCCGACTGAGATAATGTTGTGAGAATCATGGGCAATGGAAGAGGCGAGGGCTCCTTTTTGTAATCCAAACCCCTTCACCAAAGCCTGTCCGATGTTGCCTGTGGCTTTATGCCGTTCAACCACTACCAGCCGAGCCAGATCCCGCTTTGTATCGGCTCTGAGAAATCCGTCTTTTCCGGGCGTTTCGACTATCAGACTCCCGGTCAGTATCTGACCCTCGATTAATTCGATGGCCCGTGCTTTTGTCGCGGTGATTTTTACCTCTAGCGATTGAAGGTCGAGCGGACCTGTGTTCATGGGGCTCATAGAATCGGGAATGGATAGCGCCGGTATGGGATTTATGAGTTGGCCGTCACGAGACACCAAACGGCCGGCTTTATAAACTCGATCCACGTTGTACGTTTCCAGTGAATCCAGTATTACCATATCGGCGTGATAGCCCGGAGCTATAGCCCCTGTTTTAGGCAGACTATAGGCCTCCGCGGCGTTATGGCTGGCCATGATAAGGGCTCGAACCGGATCCAGGCCCAGGTTTACGGCCTTTCGAAGTATCCGGTCAAGGTGGCCTTCCTCGATAAGGTCGTTGGCGTGGCGGTCGTCCGAGCAAAAGCCAATTCGCCTGAAATTATTTTCCGTTACCAGAGGCAGGAGTTCAGCCATATTCCTGGCCGTACTGCCTTCACGGATAAGGACACGCATACCTCTGGCAAGTTTTTCCCGTGCCTCGGAAAGGACCGTACACTCATGATCCGTGCTTATTCCGGCCGAAATATAGGCGTTGAGGTCATTACCGGAGAGCAAAGGGGCGTGCCCGTCTATAGGTCGGGCGGAAAATACTTCCAGTTTCGCCAGTACCGGCGGCTCATGGTTTATCACTCCCGGGAAATTCATCATTTCAGCCAGACCCAGAATTCTTGGCTCATCGAGCAAGGTCATCAGGTCTTCCGCCGTCAGTTCCGCTCCAGCTGTTTCCAAACGGGAAGCCGGTACGCAGGAAGGAGCCATGAAAAAAATATCCATTGGCAGACCTTCACTGGCCTGGAGCATGAACCTGATACCGTCCAGTCCCAGGACATTGGCTATCTCATGCGGATC
>JAZGHI010000310.1:0-4252 GCA_036480955.1 Candidatus Adiutricales bacterium | reverse complement strand
TAATTATTTTGCTCTTCTTTGGCCCTGGTTTCTTTCTCCAACGGGTCCGGTCCAGGAACGCTTCAGTGCTCAACAGGTAACTATCATCTCCTAAAGGCCTGCCCGTCCATGACGGCACCGCCCACGGTGGCGGGTAAGGGAGAGGCATTGGAAATAGGCGTCCGATGCTACCTAGGTGATGAAAGCCAAACATCACCGCAGGCTTGGCCTGCCCGCCCACGGCGGCGGATAAAGGCGGGTGCGATGATGAAAATAAACACATGGTTGTCTTCTCTCTCGTTCCCGCTTTATGGAACAGGCCTTGCCTGCCCGTCATCAGGGCAGCCGCGTGGGGATTCCTTTATCATCTATTTTCTGGTTAATTAAAAGAAACCCAATCCCGACGGTTGCCGTATAAATCTGCGAAAGAAACGGTAGAAAAAATTTCTACACCTAGAAATACGGTATAGGTATTTTTACACCCCGCACCTTTTTGGCCGGAGTGGGCAACGTTGGGGTATTTAAATTGGTGTTTCATAATTTCAACTAGTTACATTCTTATTTTTTAACAGGAATCCATCCTGCAGTTATTTGCTCTTTATAGTTGTCTAGTGGTGGCCTTGCCCGCAAAGTGGGCTCGATCTCAGCCACGGGATGTTGCATATTTGAAGACCTTCCGACTTCTTCTTTTTACGCTCATGTCCACTTATCCAATCGACCCAATCATCCTGTTCCATCTCGACCCGGGGCCGAGTCATTTCTTCCGACTCTCTTGTTTTGTGGCCCAAGGAGATCTTGCTCATGGTCTTTTTTATTCTTTGATCAAACATCACCCTACCTCCTCAGTGTGTTTTACTTTCTATAATTAAAATAATTCCTGGTTGGTAACAGTCAACCCAATGCATACCTGTCGAATCAACTGTGGCAAACCGTCATGGCAGCCTGTTTCCGCTGCGGATTTAACAGCGCTTTAAGAGATGAGTCTTGACGGCAATTTTAAGACGGCGGCTAAAAAAGCTTGCCTAATAAGCCCTATGTTTGTACCATTCAGGGTCAGAATCCACAATTCAGCCCGTCTTATGGAATGTGACCGGCGGGTATTACCTGATTCCAGTAGCAATGACCTAAAAGGTCGTGAAGAATAATGGGAGGTGCAATATGGCGGACGAGTCAGTTATAACCGATGAGATGAGGAAGGCCGTCGGCGTAGAATCAGAACCGTCGGTGTTTGAGATTGAAAAAGCGCCTATTAGAAGATGGGCCGAGGCCATTGGTGATCCAAATCCTTTATACCATGATGAGGAATATGCTAAAAAATGCGGGTATGACAGTATCATAGCTCCTCCGGGCTTCGTGGCCCAGTACGCCTTTCCGGTTAAAAGCGGCCGGTCCTCCATTCGGTTCAGCGGTACATTCACGCGCAACCTGAACGGAGGCAACGAGTACGAGTTTTTTGGAACAATCCAGGCGGGGGATGTCATCACCGCCACCAGTAAACTGGCCGATTTATACGAACGAAAAGGCCGGCTGGGGATGATGCTGTTTCGGATCATGGAGACAACCTTTACGAATCAGAAGGGCGAAATTGTAGCCAAAGCCCGTGGCACGGGCATTAGCTATTAGAGACCGTATAGTGGCAAAGGAGAAAAAAATGGCTGATCAAATTTTCTGGGAAGACGTCGAGGTCGGAATGGAGATAACCCCGCTGGTCAAGGAACCGACCTCCCAGCAGTTGGTGAAATGGGCCGGGGCCTCGGGCGATTTTTACCAGATTCATTATGATAAGGATTTTGCCCTGGGCAACAATCTGCCCGGCATCATCATCCATGGAGCTTTGAAGAGCGCCTGGCTGGGACAGCTATTGGGCGACTGGGTAGGAACAGGCGGCGTGATTAAAAAGTACGGCTGCGGCTACCGGGGCATGGACGTACCCGGAGACAAACTGACATGTCGAGGCACGGTGCTTAAAAAATACACCGAAGGCGGTGAGAACCTGGTCGAGCTTGAAATATGGATGGAAAACGGTAAAGGCGAAAAAACCACGCCCGGCACCGGCTTGGTCGTGCTTCCGAGTAAGGGCTAGTTGACCCGGCGCGATTCAGGCTTGCCTTAAAATAACCAACTATAAAGCCCGGATTGTACAGTCCTTGATGGGACCGCTTTCCGGGCTTTTAATGTTTTTATCCGATTAAATTCTTATCTAAGTATTGAAAAAGACTAAGTACAGGCTTAAATGAGTTTTCCCTTACGGCCTTCTCCCGGAGTCCTTTCAAGGATTCCTTTGAAAAATATTCCATCCGATGCAGGGCCGATATGATGACCCTGTCCAGCGTTTCCTGGCTGGCCGGGAAAATGTTTTAAGGTTCTTCGAGATGGATCATCACCACCCTTTACAGCGCTTGTGAAGTCCGTTCCAAACCCGGAGGAAAGAGATATAAATACAAATATAAAACTAAATTATTATGCTGAATTATTATGTCGGCTGTTTTTTCCTCATCAAGCGCTCATTTGGAGCCGGAAATTTTTTTGTAACTTTTTGTTCAAATATTTCGATATATATATAAGGGTATTATTTGCCGATCCCAGGCCGATACAACTGTTATCAAAAAGTCATCTTAAATGGTATATGAAAATCCATCGGGGGAATGCTCTTTTTAAAAAATAGAATTTTTGGTTTGAAAAAAAGAACTTATAGAGCTAATATTTAAATCTTATCCCTGTCTTAAGGCCGATAGCCAAATTCTGCGGGGTAATTTGCGGAGGAAAAAGCGGTGGCTGGACCTGTTCAAAAATTAAATAAAAACAAACGTGCTTCATGGCTAATAATAGCCGCGGCGGTTTTCTTCGTATCGCTGAACTTTAGTCCGGCTCTGGCTGACGAAAAAACAGGTACTGTTTTTACATTAAAAGAGAGCGTGGCTCTGGTACTGGAAAAAAGTCTTCGATTAGATTCAGCGGTCAGGTCAATCGAGGGAGCCATCTGGGGAGAAAAAAAGGCGTACGCCAGGCTTTTTCCTCAGGTAAGCACAACCTATTCCTATACCCGTCTGGACGAAGCGCCAACCTCGCCGGCGTCCCAGAGTTCATTTATCATGAATCTGCCACCCGCACTGGGTGGTCCGACCACCGCCACAATCAGTATCCCGGAACGGCAGGTCGGGTCCGAGGACAACTGGCAGCTCAAACTCACGGTTACCCAGCCCATTTTCACAGGATTTGCCTTGAGTTCGGCGTATGAACTGGCCCGGCTCGGAGTGGACATAGCCAAGGTTTCGGAGGTGCAGGTTAAACTGGACCTGATCCTTCAGGTAAAAAAGGGTTATTTTGCCATCCTTCAGGCCCAGAAAGTGGCTGAAGTAACCGCTCAGGCGGTTAAGCGCTGGGAGGCTCAATTAAATGTAGCCCAGAATTTCTACGAAGTCGGGATGAGCCCCAAGAGCAACGTACTTCAGGCTGAAGTGGCCTTGGCTGAGGCCGTTCAGGCCAGCATACGGACCGAGAATGCTATTCTGCTGGCCAAAGCCAGTTTCAATTCACTGCTGCGCCGTTCTTTGGAAGCCCCGCTGGAAGTGGAGGACATTTTAGAATATAAGCCTTTTCCGCTGGATTATGAAAAGTGTCTCAAGCAGGCCCTGGAAACCAGACCCGAAATAAAGGCCGTCAGAGACCAGATCAAGATCAATGAAGAGAGGGTTACACTGGCCAAGGCGGAATTTTATCCCAATATTATTCTTCAGGCCAACCACACCTGGAGGGGAGATACCTGGGCCGTTACAGGCAGTCCCTTCATAAATGACCATAGATCCTGGGACGTTACCGCCATCTTGACTTTGAATGTGTGGGATTGGGGTCAGACCTCGAACGACGTGAAGGCCAGCCGGACGGAAGTGGTAAGGTCGCGTAACAACCTGACCCAGATAATCGATGGTATCATGCTGGAAGTAAAGAGCAATTATTTGTCCCTGAAAGAGGCTGAAAAGGCCATCACGGTAGCGTCCAAAGCCATCGAACATGCCGAGGAAAATTACCGCATGAGCCAGGAACGATTCCGCGAACAGGTGGCCACATCCACCGAGGTTCTCGACGCGGTCACCCAACTCACTTCGACCCGAAGCACTTATTATAACGCCCTGGCCAAATACAATATCGCTTGGGCCACGTTGGAGCGAGCCATGGGTTTGGGCCGGGATGAAATTTAGCGTCCGGGATTTTCTTCCTTCCCATCCTGTCTAAAGGTTTATTTTTTTAGGTATTTAATCCAGTCTGAATTAAG
>JAZGHI010000309.1:0-3141 GCA_036480955.1 Candidatus Adiutricales bacterium | reverse complement strand
AGCTGATAGGATAATAGCTCCCTTTGCTAAAAACAGAACATATTTTTGGCAATTACTATACTCAATTGCTTTCAGTTCGCTTTTTCAGCCGTATTGTTTGATTATATTATCGAGAAGGGCCTTCGCCAGCCAATAGTTGTCCGGCAGCGCGTCGGTCTGGTCTTTGATTTCCTCTTTCGGCCGGACGTAGAGCCCTTCTTTCCACTTGTACTTATACCTGTCCAGGAATTCATGGGCCAACTCGATCGTGGTTTCCGGGTGGAATTGAAGACCGGCCACGGGCATAGTTTTGTGGACAAAGGCCTGGTTGGCGCTGACGGGGCTTTCGGCCAACCTGACGCAGTCCGAAGGCAGGTCGAAATGGTCGCCATGCCAGTGCCAGGTGGTAAAACTATCCGGAATATCTTTAAACAGAAATGAATCCCGGCCTTCAGGGAGAACCGAGACGGTGTGCCAGCCGAATTCACGGTGGTCATTCCGGTAAGCGCGGCTTCCCATGGCCTCGGCCAGTACCTGAACACCAAGGCAGATGGCCAGAACGATTTTCCCCGCGTGGACCGCTTCGAGGATAAAATCCTTTTCCAGGCGAAGCCAGGGGTGGTTTTCCTCATCCCAGGCGTCTTGCGGCCCGC
This sequence comes from Candidatus Adiutricales bacterium, assembly GCA_036480955.1. Lineage (GTDB taxonomy): Bacteria > Desulfobacterota > Desulfarculia > Adiutricales > JAFDHD01 > JAZGHI01. Next base: position 2,509 of record JAZGHI010000309.1, on the reverse strand, counting down.
CCATCACTATGAGCCAGTCGAACGAGTCCAAGCCGGGCAGGCTGTCGTTTTTATGCGGTTTGGTCCGGTTCAATTCATGCCCGTTTATCGAGGCCCACCTGGTGATATTGCAGTTCGTCTTACTGGACATGTGTTCAAACATTCGCAATCTCATACGTCTAATCCGTACCTGTTTGGTCTTGGGGACTACTTTAAATCTTGGTTCATCTCTAAATCATGTGATGATTTTGAGCTTAGTGGTGCAAATTATCTGAATTATTTAAACCGCTTAAGTAAACATGTTAAATATATACAGGCCACTCATAAGGAAATAAATAACGCGAGATCGTCATTCCGGACTTGATCCGGAATCCAGGTGAGGTATGGTTTCATATATATCTCACCAAAGTTGGTTTGAATTTCGATCAGTCGCGTCTTCCAGGCATGTTTTTAGCCCATCGAACATTCCTGGATTCCGGATCGAGCCCGGAATGACGGTAAGTAAGATGGATGCTGGTGAATTTGGATTCCTTCGTTTCAAATCTAATAAGGTAGTGCTAATTTAATCCTATCGAGCTGGTGAGCCGAAAGCGGGACAATATCACAAATTGACAATATCCACCGGTTCAACCGGTTCAGCCAATTCGAACGTAAATATTCGTGAATAGAAATAAAGTTCCGCGTCCAGAGCGCGTTTGATGTTTTCGGCCCGGCGAAATCCATGCTGCTCTCCCTCGAAAGGCAAGTATGCCACCGGGATATTTTTTTCTTTAAGCGCCTCAAACATTTTCTCGGCCTGATTGGGCGGGACGATGGCGTCTTCCAGGCCTTGAAAAAATATCACCGGGCAATCCAGCCGGTCGGTAAAGTGAATGGGCGAGCGGCTGATATAAATGTCGCGTTTTTCCGGGTACGGGCCGATTAGCCGGTCCAGGTAGCGTGATTCGAATTTATGGGTATCCTTGGCCATAGCTTCCAGGTCGCTTATCCCGAAGTGGCTTGCTCCGGCGGTGAAAAGGTGGTGAAAGGTGAGGGTTGACAGCACCGTGTAGCCTCCCGCGCTGCCGCCCCGAATGGCCAGACGGCTTTCATCGGCGAGGCCCTGGCTGACCAGGTGCCTTGCTCCGCTGAGGCAGTCTTCCACGTCTACTATCCCCCACTTGTCGTTCAGCCTTCGGCGATACTCACGCCCGTAACCGGTGCTTCCGCCGTAGTTCACATCGAGTACGGCCAGGCCCCGGCTGGTCCAGTACTGGGTACTGAGGTTTAAAGATGTGCCGGACGAAGCTGTAGGTCCGCCGTGGATGATAACCAAGAGAGGCGGCCGTTGGCCGGAAGGCGGTTTGAAGTCTGAGTTCCGGGGAGGATAATAATGGGCATGGGCCGTAAGCCCTTCACTGGTTGGAAATTCAACGGGTTCGGGCACGGACAGGTATCCGGGGTCCAGGCTGATTCCGGCGGATTTTCGAAGCACCTCGATCTCATTATTGGCAAGATCAATCCGAACCACTGATGGCAAGGTAGAGGGCGAGGCGGCCAGGAACACGGCCTGGCTTTTGGCCGCTTTAAGAAACGAGATTTCGGTATACGGCGTTTCTATTTCATCCATTCTTCCGGAGGCGGTGTCTAAAGCCGCCAGATACCAGCGGCCCTGTTCGGTGTAAGAGCAGATGATCCGGGAATCAGATTCGAAGGCATAGGTTGACATCCCGAACATCCATTGGGGCATCCCAAACTCAGCCTCTCGCTCTATCACCGGCTCTACGGCCTCGCCTGATCGTCGGTACAGGTTCCACCACCCGGACCTGTCTGAAACGAAGTAAAGAAGGCCGCCGGGAGACCATTCCGGTTGAAAAATGGACTCCTCATTTCCACCGGCTACGAGTTCGGCTTCGTTGAGGGAACCGTCAGGATTCAACTCGGCCACCTGAAGCTCGGTTCCGTCCCAAGGCATGTTGGGGTGATCCCAGCAGAGCCAGGCTAGAAAACGGCCATCCGGACTGAGTCTGGGAGAGGAATAAAAATCACTACCGGCTGCTAATTGCGCGGGTTCGCTGGTTCCCATTGGATCAATACTGACCAGCGAGTTGACCGGCTCTTTGTTTTCATCCGTATGGTCTTCCTGGACGCATATTATCCGCTCGCGGAAGGTGTCCATTATTCCGTCCGCGAATCTGAAACCGGTCTCCGGGGTTATCGGAACGGGCCTGGTCTTGTCATCCAGCCGGTAAAGCCTCTGATCTGAAAAATTGGAGAAGAAGACTGTCCGGCCATCCACCAGAAAGGCGCCGCCTCCGTACTCGTGCACCCGGGTGCGGACGTTGAAATCACCGGCCGTCATTTCCTCTTTTTGCCCGTCCCTGTCTGACCTGACCAAAGCGTACCGGCCTCCCTCAGCCGGTCTCATTTCCAGCCAGTAGCAATCATCCCCGGCCAGTGTGACATGGCTAAGGCCTATGGTTTCGGAGACGATGAGGTCCGATGTAATGGGAGAGAGCCAGGAGCCATGGGGCCTCTCTTCAGGTTCGGT
>JAZGHI010000308.1:0-5763 GCA_036480955.1 Candidatus Adiutricales bacterium | reverse complement strand
CTCCGGACAGCCGAATTGCGCTTCTTGGCAGGCGATGCGGATATCGCAGATCAGGGCCAACTCCAGACCTCCGGCCAGGCAGTAGCCGTTGATGGCGGCGATGAGCGGTTTCTGCACCTCCAGGCCGGAGTCGAACCGGACAGGACGATAGGCCGACCATCCACCCGTACCGGATGCCCGGCCTTCCATGGCCAGATCCGCCCCCGCTGAAAAGGCTCTGTCTCCGGTTCCGGTAATGATACCCACCCAGATGTCCGGGTCTTCATCAATTTCTTTTAACCGTTTCGAGATATCCGCGTACATCTCTGGGGTCATGGCGTTCATCTTATTTGGCCGGTTTAAGGTGATGGTGGCGATACGGTCTTCACGTGTAAAATCAATACTCATTCCCGAACCTCCGCATTCTAAAGCGTGTTATTGGCAAGGATTTGGCCGCCCCAGCCCTCGTTATTGAAACACGGTCTTATTTCTGACCCCCATCTTTAATCTTTGGCCGAATTCCGGCATAAAGAATATCGACAACATTTCCTTGATGGAAGCGTCTCGGCCTGACTGGACTGGGGAACCTCTGTTTTTACCTCGTTATTTTTATAGACTACCTTAAAAAGGAGAGGGATTACAACATAATTGATTCACCTTGGGCATAGGTGGATGGGAGAGAGACTAAAGAAAGGATTTTTTTAAAAAATTTTAAGGCCTTAGCTGGATTTGAGGAAAGCTTTTTAAATTTGAGGACTCAGGATGGCGAATGTCCGCCATTCAGATTATTTGAAAGCGCGGCTCCATGTTTAGATCTCCACAGATAGATTACCGGCTTTTAGAGCTGATTGTTAATATGTGATCAGAACTCGTTGGTCTGGTTCCAAATAGAAATCCGACGGTCTTAATCAACCTTATCTTGACCGAAAACATATCTGACCCATTCCGGTTCACCGCCCCATGAGGCCACAAATTTATGTGGTTCGGTTTTGCTGAAGACGCAATAGAACTTATGTTTATAAAGAATACGCAATATACTGGAAATCTTACCTACATAGACATAGTAACCGCTTTCCGGTTTTAACAGCTCTTTGAGCTGGGGCGGAAATTCGTACTCCGAGGCCAGCGAGGCTAAATCCTTGCTCTCAACCAGTTGGAAATTGATGTTTATCCTCCAACCCCTGTCCTTGAGTATTACGTCGGTGTTAAACTCCTTGATCCCTTTTAATAACAAGGCCTGGAGGGCTATCTGGGGGAGATCCAGGTCAAAAGTAAAATAATCATAATCAACGTCTTTTTCTTTTACCTTCCGGCCCTTCAGGAAGTGTTCGATGTGTATGCTGTCTTTTTCCTTGGTATTGATTTTTGTAACCCGTTGATCATAGCCCAACTTTTTTATCAAACGGTCTTCAAGAATGATTGAAGCACTCTCAACAATCCGCAAGGCGCTGTCAAGGGTGGTGCGTATTTCATATAGCGGAGAGACAAACTCAAGGTCCACGCGGCCGGTTTCAGGATTCACCTTCATCCAGGAATTAAAAGGCACATCCTGATTCATGTAGGGGATCACGATTCTTCCGGACAAGGTCTGTCTGGTTGGCAGTAATCGACTCAAGTTATCCTGAGGTTCGATGAGGGTGTTCAGGCGCGGTGAAGCGTACGTGGTTGGAGCGCTCCAAACGATGTATAAGAATATGATCAATAAAAACAACAGGTTTTTCTGTCGCTCTATCATTTTTCTCCCTGCCGGCCCGTCTGTGAAGCCTTTAAAAAAATGGCTTGAGCTGGCGATCTGTTCTCCTGAAATGCCACGGCTGGAAGAGGTGCGGGATTCTCAGCTAGGTTACATTTCTCCTCGAAAGATAACACGCCTCGATCAGAATAACAAACTAAAGTATTAAGGCCGTAAGACCCGAATTCAAACGATTAATCTTGATGAAATTCCAGAGAGCCGCACTATCATCAGCTTGCTCGAAACCAGATTAGGGCGAATACAAGGTTCGTCCCTGCCTGTTGCCAGTCATTCGCAAGTAGGTTATTCATTGCGCCCTCGCCGTCCTTGGGGGAGAGATAATTGTTTACGAAATTGTTTACGAAGTAAACAATCACTTGTTTGTGCGTTTTCAATAGAGCGTTTGTTTTCACAAACGCGTGAACGTGTATTGTTTGCGAAAGCAAACAATTTGGAAAACGCTTTAGACAGGGTGAGGGGGTGTTAAAATTACGAAGCTGGGCTTGGTACTGGGGCGTGGATTGATACCTCGCAGGGCGACCGCAAGTCGCCCCTACCTGTTACCGGTAGGTCGTAAGTTCACTGGATTCCAGGCTCTGCCTGGGGACGAGAAGAGGAGTATAAGACGATTATCGGGGCGCTCGTTAGACGTGATGGAAACGAGGCTTCATGGACCAAAAATTCACGCGACCAGGCCGCCTGTTTAAATTTCTTCAGATCTCGTCTCGGCTCAATGAGTCTACTCGAAATTCATTCGTTATCTCGATGAATTTGTCCTCACAGGCCAGGAAAGCATTAACCAAGTCAGGATTGAAATGGCTGCCGGAGCTGTCTACGATCAGGGCCTTGGCTACGTCCGGTGTATAAGCGGTTTTATAGACTCTCTTGTGGACCAGGGCGTCGTAAACGTCAGCCAGAGACACGATCAAGGCCGAAAGTGGAATTTCTTTTCCTTTCAGCCCGTGAGGGTACCCGGTTCCATCATGCTTTTCATGGTGCGCTATGGCGATATCGGCGCTCATTTGTAAATAATCGGTCTTAGGGTATCTTTTGAGAGCTTCATCCAGGGTCTCGAAACCAATCTGACAATGGGTCTTCATAATCGCGAATTCCCTGTCATCGAGCCGCCCTGGTTTGAGCAGGATAAAATCGGGGATACCGATTTTACCGATATCATGCAAGGGGCTAGTGAGGAAGATATTCTCGATGAATTGATTATCCAGTTCCGGGAATGGAACTTCGCCCTGTGTTAGTGTCTCCGACAGAATTTTTGAATAAAACTGTATCCGGTCCAAATGGTAGCCTGTTTCGGGATCACGCGATTCGGCCAGTTTGGCCATGGAGAAAATGACGAGGTCCTTGCTTTCAAAACCTATGATCCTTTCCCCGGCCCTGATCCGAACGGCCAATTCCTCTTTCTCGAAAGGCTTGGTGATAAAATCATCGGCCCCGGCTTCCATGCTGGACACTACGTCCCTGATATCCTCTTTTGAGGTAACCATTATTATATAAGTATACTGGCTGCCTTCCGCCTCTCTTATCTTCCGGCACAAATCGATTCCATCCAGGCAGGGCATGATCCAGTCGGTTATGACCATCCTCGGCCTCTCGTTATCCCAAACTTCCCAACCTTTGAGGCCATCTGAAGCGACCAACGTCTCGTAACCCAGACTCTGGATCAGCCTTTGTATCTTTCTGCGGCTAACAAATTCATCTTCAACAATTAATATTTTCATTACGGCCCGCCTTCAAGAGTTCCAGCTAACCGATTCTTGGCGTATTCTTCCAAATGGCCGAAAGCCTGATTAAGTCTTTCGAGGGCCCCGGTACACTCTTGAAGGTGTCCCTGCCTCCCGATGGTCTCCAATTTAGAAGCCTCGGCCGCCAGGATGTCGGCCGTAAGATTCGCCGCTCCCCCTTTGATGGAATGAGCCTCCCGCCATATAGCCTCTGTATCCTCCTCTGATATGGCCTGCCGAATCGTACCAACCTGAGTCCTGACATTCTTCAAAAACCCTTGCAGCACCTCAATCAGAAATTCCCGGTCCCCATCAAATTGTTCGACGGCCGCCTTGAAATTCAACGGCGCTCCAATCACATCCGCATCCATCCCAATCGATTCTGCTTTTGTCTCAGGGACCGTTGCCTGCGCCTGATGGGTCCATTCTTCCACAACGGCCAGGAGCTCCTCTTTTCTGAGAGGTTTTGTTATATAATCGTCCATACCAGCATCAAGGCATTTTTTCCGGTCGCTCGTAATGGCGTGCGCGGTCATGGCCACTATCGGGGTTCTTTCCGCGTCGATTGTCCGATCCGAACTTATCTTTACCCTGTTTCCCATTTCCCTAATGGTTTCAGTCGCTTCATAACCATCCATAACCGGCATCTGGATATCCATCAGTATCAAATCGTAATGTTTCTGCTGGAAGGCCCGAACGGCCTGCTCCCCATTCTCCGCTAAATCCACCATGTACCCCGCCTGGTTCAAATGCCTGAGAGCAACCTGTTGATTGGTGGGATAATCTTCGACCAATAAAATCCGAACTCCTGTTTTCCAGAGCTGGTCCGGAGCCTGATACCCGGTTGGCAGCCGTGGATGTGGCTTTGTCTCCTCTTCCCCGGCAAAACCCATGACCGTCTGAATAGCCTGTTTCAGGTCATCCCGTTTTATGGGTTTCAACAGATGCCGGTCGATTCCACCGATGTCGACGTGTTCTTTCATGATCCCGATCGACGACAGGACAATTATGCGAACCTCGTTTAAAGAAGGATTTGTTCTTATCTCTTTGACCAGGTCGAATCCACTCATAACAGGCATCTGGGCGTCGGTGAGAATCAGGTCGAATTGAGCGGCGTCAGCATTATTCAGAACAGAGAGGGCCTCTTTACCGTCGGATGCCCCCACAGTAGAACAACCCCAGTATTTTAAGTATTCCCTGACGATGAACCGGTTGGTCTGGTTGTCATCCACCACCAGAACATTCAAGCCCTCAAGATCGGAATCCCTTCTCTCAAGGGAGGATTCAATGCCTGACTGCTTATTGAATACCGCCGTAAACCAGAAATTGCTCCCCTCACCCTCGACACTCTGCACTCCGATCTCGCCATGCATCAATTCGACCAGTTGTTTAGAAATGCTGATCCCCAGCCCTGTTCCTCCATACTCCCGGGAGGTCGAGCCGTCGGCTTGAGTAAAACTTTCGAAGATGAACTTTTGTTTGTTTTTGGGAATGCCTATTCCAGTGTCTCTGACTGATAACTTTATCCGAACCTGATCCCCTGAATCCTCAACAAGTTCACCTTTAATGAAAATCTCACCCTGATGAGTGAACTTCAAGGCGTTTCCGGCCAGATTTACGAGAACTTGTTTGAGCCGACCTGAATCACCTATCAAATGGGACGGGACTTCAGGTGATAGGAAGGACATAAACTCCAATCCCTTCTGTTCGGCTTCCAGGGCTATACTGCCGGCTACATCTTCCATGGTGGCTATCAGGCTAAAAGGGATCTCTTCCAGTTCGATCTTACCGGCCTCTATCTTGGAAAGGTCCAGAATATCGTTAATAAGGTCCAGGAGAGAATTGGCTTCCTTACTAACAGTATGTATCATACTGAGCTGATTCTCGTCTAATTCTGTGTCCAGAATTAATTCAGTCATACCCAGAACACCGTTCAAAGGAGTCCTGATCTCATGGCTCATGTTGGCCAGGAATTCGCTCTTGGCCTGGTTCGCCGCTTCAGCCGCGGCCATTTCCTGCTGCAAGGCCTCCGCGTGTTTAGCCTCCGTGATGTTACGGCAGAGGGCGGTCAGGCGGGGGCCATTGGGGGTATCCTGCCGTCTGGCGTTTATCTGTATATCCACGCGCGAATTGTCGGGACGAATGTACACCGTTTCATAATCCAGGAGATATCCCTTGCCGAAACACTGTTTAATGGCCCTGGAACTATCTTCCCTGGACTCCGGCGCTGTCCAGTCGAATGATGACCGGCCGATAATTTCACTAGCCTTCTCAGCCCCGGCCATACGGGCATAGGGGTCATTGGCCTGAGTT
>JAZGHI010000307.1:0-2842 GCA_036480955.1 Candidatus Adiutricales bacterium | reverse complement strand
GGTAAAGGAGTACGCCCTCTTCACCGTCGATGAAGCTGATTTTGGTGTCGGCGACGGTAACGCCCCTCAAACCTATATTCTTAACACGAACCGCCTCGGCCATCTTTTCATTCCCGAGTTTCTTGTTAATAAAATGCAGACAGTCTCAGGATTGATCAAGCTGACTTCTAACATAATTCAGAGTTCCACCGGCCAGGAGATGTTTTCTCTGCCGGTCGGAAACTTCGAGCCGGGTAAGGATGCGCTTGTCTCCCACCTCCAGTGGAATGACCGTCTCACCCGATTCAATCAGCTTATAAACATCCGGGATCTTGACCCAGTCTCCTGGCTTTATAATTTCATAATCTTCGGGGCTCTCGAAAGTTAAGGGCAGAATGCCCATGTTGGTCAGGTTGGACTTGTGGATTCGGGCAAAGCTCTTGGATATCTTGACCCTCACTCCAAGATACCTGGGAGCCAGGGCCGCGTGTTCCCGGGACGATCCCTGTCCGTAATTCTGGCCTCCGACAACAATGGTGGGCGCTTTGGCCGATGATCTGCGATGGAAATCCGGGTCAATCGAGTGAAAGACGAATTCGCTTATGGCTTCTATGTTAGACCTGAGCGGCAGGATTTTATTCCCGGCCGGCATGATTCCGTCAGTCGAGATGTTGTCTCCCACCTTTAAGACCACTTCGGCCTCAAGACTGGCCGGCATCGGGTCGAACTGTGGCAGCGGACGAATATTCGGACCACGCTCCACCTCGGTATCCTTGAGGTCGGCGGCGGGAAGAATAATGGCCGAGTCATCAATGAGATACTCTGCCGGGTCCGTGACCTGGGGATAATCCAGCTCTTCGGCCAGATCTCTCGGATCGGTAATTACCCCTTTCAAGGCCGCGGCGGCCCCGGTCTCGGGTGAACAGAGATACACCTGGTCATCCTGGGTTCCGGACCGGCCGGGGAAATTGCGGGGGAAGGTGCGGAGACTTATCTGGCCCGTGCCGGGAGCCTGCCCCATGCCTATACAGCCGAGACAACCCGATTCATGAACGCGGGCTCCGGAAAGCAGCAGCGATTTAACACCGTCCTGATCGTCGATATTTGCGAGTACCTGCTTACTGCCGGGGTTGATGTGGAACTCTGTAAAAGGGCTGCTCTGCCTTCCCTCCATGATTTTAGCCACTACCATCAGGTCTCTGAAGGATGAGTTCACGCTGGACCCGATGATAACCTGGCCGACTTTTTTCCCGGCCACTTCGCGTACCGGAACCACATTACCGGGTGAGGAAGGGCAGGCGATGAGGGGTTCGAGGGATGAGAGGTCTATCTCGTCGGTCTCGTCATAAGAAGCTCCCGGATCGGCGGTAAGACCGGTCCAGGCTTCAGGCCGGTTCTGAGCCTTAAGGTAGGTCTGGGTGTTGCCGTCAGAGGGAAACACTGTCGAGGTAGCGCCCAGTTCCGTGCCCATGTTGCCTATGGTCTCGCGGTCGGTAGCGGAAAGGTTGTCGACACCGAGTCCGTAATATTCAACTATTTTGCCGATACAGCCTTTAACACCATACCGTCGAAGCATTTCCAGGATAACGTCTTTAGCGCTCACCCATGGCGGCAGTTTTCCGGTGAGTTTTACTCCCAAGACTTTTGGACAGGGGAGAAAGTAAGGGTAGCCAGCCATGGCCAGGGCCACGTCCAAGCCTCCCGCCCCCAGGGCCAGCATGGAAACACCGGCCGCGCCGGGCGTGTGGCTGTCCGCTCCGAGCATGGTTTTTCCGGGCCGACCGAAACGCTCCATATGGACCTGGTGGGAGACGCCGTTGCCCGGTGGGCTGAAATGGAGCCCGTAACGCGCCGAGGCTGTTTGCAGATAACGATGGTCATCCGCGTTCTTATTGTCGGTCTGGAGCAAATTATGATCCACATATTGGGCGGCCAGTTCGACATTGATTGATCTCAGGCCAAGGGCTTCGAATTCCAGCATGGCCATGGTTCCGGTTGCGTCCTGGAGCAGGGCATGGTCAATCTTGATCCCAATCTCTTCACCGGGTTCCAAGCGGCCATGCAGCAGGTGTTCCTCTAAAATTTTGTAGGTCAGATTTTGGGCCACGATACAATCCTCAGTTTTTTTTAATTTAGCTCAAATCCACTGACATTGTCAGTGGTGGGGTGTGGGGGCGGAGGCCCCACTCCTTTAGCGAACCAACTATGTTGGTGAGCCGCTATTTATGCTACAGTAACCTCGATAGAAAAGGGAGGTTGCTGTATGGAAGGTTATCGAAAATCGTCGCACGCGGTATATCGTTGTGAGTACCATTTTGTATGGATACCGAAATATCGTTATCAGGTATTGGTCAAAGATATCAAGAGCCGGCTCAAAGAGATTCTCACTGAGCTGTGTGAATGGTTGGATATTGATATCCTGGAAGGAGCAATAGCTCCTGACCATGTTCACATGTATATGTCGGTGCCACCGAAGCACTCCCCATCGCATGTGATGAAAATACTTAAGGGCAAGAGTGCTGAATATTTGAGGAAAGATTTTCCGGAGCTAAATAAGAAATATTGGGGTCTTCACATATGGGCGCGAGGGTATTTTGTGAGCACCGTTGGCATCGGCAGAGAAGTCATTAAGAAATATGTCAAAGAACAACAGGATAATCAAATCCGTGAGGACCAACTGCGGTTATGGAGGGACAGCAGCGAATGACATCGTCAGGAGTAGCTGTCCCAGAAAACCACCGACAAGGTCGGTGGTAGTTTATTTTGACATCTGTTCACATCATATTCGAATGTTAAAAATTAAATAGAAAATTCTAATGGAGAGAATGATGGGCCCTAATGAGAAACAGATATTTACCAATAT
>JAZGHI010000306.1:0-3240 GCA_036480955.1 Candidatus Adiutricales bacterium | reverse complement strand
ACTCTCTGCGCGCAGGAAAGTATCAGCTTTTCCTCGGACAGATCCCTGCGGGTAGCCGTTTCGATGAGAAACAGATGCTCGGCCACCAGAAAGGCCGCCGTTTCCACGGCCTCGGAATCCAGTCCTAAACGGACCGCGATCTTACGCGCCATCTCTGCGCCCCGGCTGGCGTGGTCCCGGCCATGGCCTTTGCCAATATCGTGAATGAAGGCCGCCAGGTATAATTCTTCTCTATTTTTTACCTGCTCGAGTATTGAGTGTTCTGAGTTCTCTTGTTTCTCCCCGTCTATACCGGCCGCGATTTTTTTCAATTCCCAGAGAGTCAGAATCTGATGCACATCCACGGTATAAACATGGTAGGCGTCGTACTGGACGCGCGCTCGAACACCAGCCAATTCGGGAATATAGGCGACTAGAAAATCGTTTCCCCTCATGGCTTCCAGGTTGTCGGGCGCGGTGGCCGAAGGTGGTGGTGTGGCCACAAGCGCACTGAGAAAAGTCCTGGCAATCTCCGGGTCCGCCCGGTATTCATCGTCTACAAGGTCTAGATTCGAGTGAATAAGATCCAGGGCGTTATGGCTTATCTCCAGGCCCTCATTCATGGCTACGTCATAAGCCTTCATCATTAAGGCCGGCCTTTTTCGGACATCTGCGGAAGAAGCAAGCTCGACCCGGCCTCGCTGGATAAACAGGCCTTTCTCCACGGTCCGGGAGCCTTTAGTAATTTTCTGCAGAAAAGCCGGCCGAAGGTCTTCTTCCAGGCGTCGCAGCAGATGGTCCAGGTTGTGGCTGACCGCGTATACATGAGTATAATACGTTTGCATGAACCACTCCACAGCCGAAATACCGCCTTCTCTTTCATACTTGAACCTCGACGCCAGGCCTTCCTGGGCCTCAAAGGAGAGCTTATCGTTTTTCTCACCGGCCAGATAATGTAGTCGAACTCGAACCCGGGTCATGAATTCTCTGGCCTGAGACAGTTCATCCGCCGAGCCTTTAGGCAAAAACTCGGCCCTGGCCAGATCCGAAAAACACCTGAATTCATAGAGCCCCTGACCGGCCCACATTATGGCCTGAATGTCTCTCAATCCCCCCTGACCCTCTTTTACGTTCGGCTCAAGAAGGTAAGGACTCCGGCCATATTTCCGATGTCTTTCGTCCACATTATTCTTCAGTTCCTTAAAAAAGGATTGCCGTCTTTTCTTTGACCCGAGGCCGCGGCGCATCTCGCTCATAAAAACCTTAAATAACTCTTGATCGCCGATTAAGAACCGGCTCTCCATCAAGGATATCAGTACCGTGAAATCGCGGTCAGCCATGTCGCGGCATTCTTCAATCGTCCGGCTGGCGTGGCCTACGTCTAACTTGTTGTCCCATAACGGATACAAAACCGTTTCGATTAGATTTTCCACGCTTTTTTGCGATTGATTCGATTCATGGAGAAAAAGCAAATCGACGTCCGAGAAAGGGGCCATCTCAGCCCGGCCATATCCGCCAAGGGCCAGCAGCGCCACGCCATTATCCCTGGCCGGCTCTGCTGTTTTTCCATATAACGTCTTTATATAATCATCAATTAGAGCGGTATAGGCCGGTGAGAATGAAAGCTCGTTGCGGCCCTCTCCCAGACTCTGAATGAGTTTATTTTTTTCTTCAATGAAGTTAATCACTTGCCCTAGAGAGCTTCTTCACCCCGTTCTCCGGTTCGAATGCGGATACATTCATCTAAAGGCGTCACGAAAATCTTGCCATCACCGATTTTTCCGGTTCTGGCCTTGTCCAGGATAACCTCGATAATATCATCCGCCTTCTGCTGGCTAGCCGCAATCTCAATTTTCACTTTCGGCAAAAAATCCACCACGTATTCCGCGCCCCGGTATATCTCCTTGTGCCCCTTTTGCCGGCCGAATCCTTTTACTTCAGATATCGTCATCCCATGTACGCCGATATCATTTAATCCATCTTTTACCTCCTCCAAGATAAAAGGTTTAATAACCGCCTCTATTTTGACCATAATCGTTCCTCCGATTTAGGATACGTGTTCGTAATAGTATCGTGTTTCTGTATAAAATACATCTCTCTTATTATGCTTTATATAAAAATTTAACGAAAAAATTTTCATACTTCATCGCGGCAGCCCTTTCCTGACAACCAGGCAGTTTAAAAGGGTGGCCAGAAGCCTGTTGGTATAGATTATTGGCGGAACCGCCGGATAAATCCTTAACCTGTTTTTATTTCGGTCTCTTTCCGATTCGGATATAAACTGATGGTGTCGGCACCCAGTAACTTTTCCAACTTTTGCATATTGTCCTGGTGTCCCACCACAATGAGTGTATCCCCGACTTGTATAGGATTGCTGGCCCAGGGATTGAAGATCATTTCCCCCTCATTGGTCTTGATAGCTATCACTATCAAATCCAGATCCCGTCTGATATTTGAGTCTTTAAGGGTGACATTTTGAAGCTTTGATTTAGGAGTTACCAAAATCTCCTCCATAGCCAGGTTCAATCCGCCTCGGCCATGGCCCGTGCTTTCGATGAAATCAGCCACCGATGGGCGAAGAACCGTCCGGGCCATATTTCGAGCCCCGATCTGGTAGGGTGATATGACTTTATCCGCCCCGGCCCGCTCCAGTTTGTTAACCGACTTCTCGTGGCTGGACCGGGTCACAATGAAAAGATCCTTGTTGAGAGCCCTGGCGGTAAGCACAATGTATACATTATCGGCGTCGGAGCTTACTACTGAGATGAGACACCGTGCCTGCTCAATCCCGGCCTTGACCAGGTTATCATCGTCTGTTGCTTCCCCAATGATATACAGATGGCCGTCCTCGTCCACACGCTCAATGACCTCGGGAAAGTTCTCGACAATAACCAGGGGTAAATTATGGTCCGCGATTTCCTGGGCGATGATACGGCCGATACGGCCATAGCCGCAGATGATATAGTGATCCTTTATCGCTCTGATCTGCTTTTCCAATTTACGCCTCCCCATTACTTTCCTCAAACTCACCTCGACCATCATTTGCGAGAGCTGGCCCACTAGATAAGCCGCGTTTCCCACTCCGAAAACAATAATAAAGATGGTAAAAACTCGGCCGGTTGGGCTGAGTGGTCTGATTTCACCGAACCCGATGGTGGCCACCGTGATTAAGGTCATATATAAGGAATCTAATAAATCCCAGCCTTCAATAAATGAGTACCCGGCGGTTCCAACCAGAAGGATGATTACAGCCGTTAGAAT
>JAZGHI010000305.1:0-4134 GCA_036480955.1 Candidatus Adiutricales bacterium | reverse complement strand
TCTGCCTCGTACCTTTCTCTTGCCTTCTTGCTGTTGGAGCCGAGTTTCGGGCAGCAGCAGGCGCCCGGCCCCGGTCGTCCGCTTCCATGTCAAAATCAGAAATGAGACCTCTGTAAAACTTCGTCCTTTGGCCCAACTTTTTGTCGCGCTCGAATTTTGAGCTGCCACTTCGGCTTCGCCTGCAGTGGCCATAGTCTTCGAAATACTACAGTATTCCGGCGGCTTAAATTTTCGTGCTCCCGCCGAGAAGCGATTTGACTTACATTTACTCGTTTTGCAGAGGTCTCAAGCTGTTTGTGAAAGAGACAACAGATGAATTGGTGGGCGGTTGATTCAATCCGCTCACCTGATCGGCGCTAATTGAGCTGTATAAAGATATGGCAAGAAGCGGGCTGTTTCTTTCGATGTTATGATAGTTCACTAAGTCGCGGTTTGCTCAAGACCAGATGCTATGATAATGTTGCCACGCGACGATTTCAATCTGTGTTGAGCTAGTTTTTGGTATTCAGGAGAATGGTACCATTTCATTGCTTCTTCTTCATTTGGAAAGCGGATTAATACTGTGCGCGTGTAAGGCCAATCTCCCTCCAATACTCTGGAATTCTCATCAACGATAAGGATCTCACCCTCAAATTTTGAAAATACCTCCATGAATCCAGCTTGATAAAGCATATACTCATCCCGATCCCGAATCTCGATCTGTGCTATTAGATAAACACTCATCTAACATTCTCCTGTTTTCTTTAGGCCTTCTGTCTGGAACCTCCATCACCTTCCAGTCACGATCCTAAATCTTCCTGACCAGTTCGTTGGCGGACCAGACAGCCTGATGAATATTGGCCGCCTTGGAGCAGTCGCCGATTTTATAAGTTTCCTTGGCCTGGCCCTCCAGTTTCTCAAACAATTCGTCATTACTCTTTCGGCCCCTGGAAATAATCAGGGTGTCATAGGCCAGGGTCTGGGCCGCGCCGTCTTTGGTCTTGATATTGATCTCTCCGGAGGTCACGCTTTCCACCTTGAGGCTGGTCAGGACTTTAGGATTCTCAAGCCGGATCGTTTCAGGAGTGGCTCGCATCGCGTTCGCGTCGGTCAATTTTCTCCAAACCCAGTATTTACGGACAGCCGAGGCATGACTGGTCATGGCGTTTTCCTTGGCTTCGCCGATCAGGACCACGTCCTTTCCTTCCTCGGCCAGGGAAATGGCCAGTTCGGCCCCGTAGACCAGGCCCCAGATAACCACCCGCTGACCGATGGCGGTCTTATTTTTCAGCGCCTGGATATGGTCCATGACTCCATGAGCGCCTTTAACCACCTCGGGCAATCTCAAAGACGCGCCCGTAGCCATGATCACCACGTCAGGGTCAATTTCAGCTACCGTATCGGGTCCGGCTTCCTTGCAGACGCGGACGTCAATGTCCAGGACCCTCATCTGCGCGCCGAGATAGTCCGTTAAATTTTTAAACTCAGACGTGAGAGGGTCTTCAGCCAGGGCGATCACGGTTCCGCCCAATTCGGGGTTCTTTTCAATTAAAGATACCTTATGCCCGCGGAGGGCGCTCACCCGGGCCGCTTCCATACCGGCCACTCCGCCGCCTATAATCAGGACTTTTTTCGGCACATCGGCCGGTTCAAGCGGGATGGGGTCGGGCTGGATGTCATAATTGATGGGGCAGGGTGTGCCGCAGCCCTCCAGACAGCCGATGCACTTCCTGATCTCGTCGTCCCGCCCCTCCAGGTACTTGTTCGGTGTGTCAGGGTCGGCGGTAAGCTGGCGGCCCATGTAGATAATGTCGGCCTTACCCTCCTCCAGGAATTTATCGGCCATGTCCATATCCACTATTCTGCCCACGCCTATGACCGGTACTTTGGCCGCCTTTTTTACCGCTTCGGCCAGATGTATGAAACAGCCCCTGGAGTAATAAAGAGGAATGGTGATACCCTGCGGGGAATGAATCATCGAGCCTTGGGAGACATCAAGACAGCTTACACCGGCCTCTTCGTAAGCCGGTACAAGATGTTTCACTGTATCCTCAATGGTTGTCCCCCTGTCGCCCAGAAGCTCGTCGGCGCTGAATCGAACCAGGAGAGGATAATTTTCGCCAACCGCCTCGCGCATCTTCTTCAGGGTTTCTGTGGGGAACCTGAGTCTGTTTTCCCAGGACCCGCCGTATTCATCGTCCCGCTTATTGTAGAAGGGGGAGACGAACGAGCAGAACATGCTGGCTCCGCCGTGTGTACAATGAAGCTGTACCGCGTCGATCCCGAATTCTTTGAGCTTGGCCGCGGCCTGGGCGCAGCTGTTGCCGATTTCTTCCATCTGTTGATGGGTAATAGCGGTCACGGGTACAGGCGGGGCTCCAAGTATCTCGAACATGGTAGGCTTAGGGTCTTTGTCGTCCGGAAACGGTCCGGCTGAAGGTCCCTGGCCGCCCATGGGGCCGCCGGCGCCGATCTGGACCGCGATCTTGCAGTCATAAGCGTGTACCGCGTCGGCTAGTTTCTTAAAACGTTCAGGGGCATCCGGCGCAAGGGTGGATAACGGAGCCACGAAACCGGTCATCAGAAAACCGGCCCCGCCTCTAGCCCTGGCCGCAAACCACTCGACGGTTTTGTCGTTGATCCCAAAATCTTCAGCCCGGGGCATATTGAGCAGGGGCGCGAACGCAATCCTGTTTTTGAGTTTCATACCGGCGATCTCGATAGGTTGAAATACTTTATTGGCTTCCCTCATATCATCTCTCTCCTTATCAATATTTAAAATACACGTCTTTCTGGTAATCTTCAGATCTCAATCTTTTTCAGGTTGAGTCAAGCATTGTAATAGTTATGGAGTGTTTGATCAATGGAAAAAACAGGGCGAACTGATGAGTAAAAATCATCCCGGCGGAAAGCGGATTTTTATATTCTTATCGTTCGGAGTAAGATTTGATGGCTGTTATCAGCTTGGGTATGATTTTTTTGAAATCGCCGACGAGCCCTATATCACACCGGCTGAAAATGGGCGCGGCCGGGTCGTGGTTGATGCCTACGCTAAGGCCGGGATTCTTCAGGCCCACCATGTGGTGCATATGCCCGGACAAGGCCACACCGATGTAGAGTTTTGGCTTAACCGTGCGTCCGCTGGTGCCTATCATCCGGCTTTCATCAGCCCAGCCTTCATCCACCGGCGGTCTGGTCGCCCCGACCGCTCCCCCCAGGACCGCGGCCAGTTCCTGAATCAATTTCCAATTTTCCTGATCCCCGATTCCCCAGCCGCCGGCTATTACAATTTCGGCCGTATCAAGGCCGCTCGGTTGAACTTCTTTTGGTTCAATTTTAATTTCCCGGTAAGTAATATCCTCTGGAGCAAGATTGACCTGGATCTCGATAACGCGGCCCTTGGGCTTCCCAATTTGGGGAAGTTCTAAAACACCGGGTTTTACGGTGGCCATCTGAGGGCGCGCCGTGGGGCAGCTTATCCTGGCCATTGATCCGTCGCCCCACCCTGGAACAACCGCCAGAAGCCTGTTTTCGGAATCCAGTTCCAGATCAACACAGTGGGCCGACAGCCCTGTCCTGAGTCTGGCGGCCAGCCTCGCTCCAAGGTCCAGGCCCAAGGGTGTCGCCCCCAGCAGGAAGATCTCCGGTACATTCTCACTCACTGCCTTGGCCAGCGCCTTGGCGTAAGCCTGGCTGCAGTACTGGTCGAGAAGCGGGTCTTCAAGGCATGCGGCCTCATCCACCCCGTAAGGCAGGATCTTTTCCGCTGTGTCAAAAACTTTACCACCCACCAGAACAGCCGCTGTTTTCCAGCCGGCTTTTTTGCCCAGTTCAAGCGCTTTGTTGATCAATTCCAGACTGACTTCAGACGGTTTTCCCCGGTGGTGTTCCACGAATACCCAGATTTTGCTTTCGATTAGACTCATAACCGCTTACCTAGTGCCCGTCCGGAAATGGTTATTTTCCCCAATTTCTTTGTTGGACGAAAAAAATTACGGACATTTATTTACCTGCGGTAAAAAATTACCATCGGAATATCAAATATATGCCTGCGGCAATTTTTTTCGTCCGCCTCGATCTTGAAAAAAATTCCTCATTTCTGGACAGACACTATTTGTAGGCAAGGGCGATCAGTTGATTGCTTTTTGTCTTGTC
>JAZGHI010000304.1:0-4294 GCA_036480955.1 Candidatus Adiutricales bacterium | reverse complement strand
GTGATGATTTTCCGCAATCGGATGACGAGCACTGGCTGGTTAATGTCCTTCTACGGCGGGATCAAACGGAAGGCATGAAACTTTTTTTAGAACCGGTGGACCGGAAATGATACAAATGAACCTAGAGGCCTTAATAATATCAAACAAGAATTCTTAAAAAACAGGCGAAAAAGAAAGGATTGTTATGATCGATAAAGTAAACATTATGTCGAGCCTGAACGATTTTTTTGTCAAGGGTGGGATTCACGAGTTCCCCATTTTCAGCATCGCCCGGCAGGGAGGCAGAACAGCGGTCGAGATACTGGCTCGTGCCGTGATCATGGAAGGCAAGCACGCCTACATTGGGCAAAATTTGACTGGCCTGCGTTCCATGGGTGCAAACAGTATCGTAATCCGGTTCGCGGAATCCGAGGACATCCCACCGGGATTCAATGTCACCAATCCCGAGGGTGCTTTGTTCATGCATGAGATGTTCATCAGGCATGCCTCGGGTTCATCCGGAATGTCCCAATTAACTCCGGGAGCAGTGGTCGGTCGGCTCAAGACCGGCTTTCTGATGGTCTGTACGCCGAAAGCGCCGGAGGAGTTGGACTATCCTGTACCCTTTGAAGGTACCGTGGCCACCGTGGACGCCGAGGCCATTTTTACCAAAAGGGTGAATCTTCAGCCCGCGCCTTCCGGAATCACAGCGCTAGGGTTGTTCGTGGCCGCCACTGGCGACCTGGTCAGCCTTGATGCGGTGAAAGAGGCCATTCTGGCTCATGAGCGTTTGAGTAAAAAGGTGCGCGAAGTAAACGTGCTTTGCCTGGAGGATGCCTTTGATCAGGCTAAGGTGGCCCATAATTTAAAGCTGCCGGGACGGCCAGAGGAGAAGCAGAAAGATACTGGACCCACCTTCCAGCAGCCGGACGGTGAATTGCACCTGATGACCCAGTCCATGAGCGCCCGGTGGCGCACGAAGCTCCCGAGTTGCGATATGTCCAAATGCACCTGTAAGGAATGTTTTTCAGCGTATTCCTGCCCGGAAGGGGCCATCTCCTGGCGGGACGGTGTTATACGATTTGATTATAATTTCTGCAAGAGCTGCGGCACCTGCGCGCAGGAGTGCGTATTCAGCACTATCACCATGGGAGACGTGGGCCAGGCCATGCAAATTGAAGAAGAGAAAGGGAGTGCGTCATGAATATGAAACGAATGAGTCTAACTGGAAACGAAGCCGCGGCCTGGGGCGGCCGATGCGCGAACGTGCGGGTCGGCAGTTCCTTCCCCATGGGACCGAACATGGAGGTGACGGAAACCCTCCAGAAATTCGTCGATAACGGCGAGACCCCGGACCTCAAGGTAATTTTACCGGACAATGAAAAGTCGGCCTCGAGTATGCAAATAGGTCTGTCCCGGCTGGGTGTACGCTCGATACTTTGCATGAACTCCGAGGGGATTCTCTGGGCCACTTCTGAAATCCACTACGCGGCCAGTTCACGCCTGCCCATGCTGGTTGTCTGTCCAAGCCGGGCACTCGAGCCGCCCACCACGGTCTATTGCGACCACGACGATTTCCTCACCCTGCGTGACATGGGTTGGCTCATGTTTTATTGCGAAAATTCCCAGGACATTTTTGATACCATCCTTCAGGGTTACAAGATTAGCGAACATAAAGAGGTCATGCTCCCGATCATAATCGGGTACGACGGCTGGGAGACTTCTCACGCCGCGGTGCGGGTCGATATACCCGAGCAAACGGAAATCGACCGGTTTCTGCCGGCCCCGGATTTCATCAAGCCGGAGAGGGATTACCTGGCTGTGGACTGGGAGGAGCGATGCACACAGCGGCGCTATCAGCAGGGATTCGGTGGTGGGCACTTCATGGAAATCAGGTACCTGCAAAAAAAGGCGGAAGAGGAATCGGCCGCAATGATCGAGTCCGTGGGCCAGGAATACCAGGATCTGTTTGGCAGCCGGCACGTAGGAATGATTGAAAGCTACCTCTGCGATGACGCGGACATGATTATCGTCACCATGGGCATCGTTTATCCCATGGTTAAATTCGTGGTCAATTCGCTCAGGGAAAAAGGCATAAAGATCGGGTGCATAAAAATCAGGGCTTTCCGCCCCTTCCCGGCCGAGCAGGTCGTGAACGCCATCAAGGACGCTAAACTGGTCATCACCCTGGACCGCAACTCAATTGCCGCCTTATTCAACGAGATCGGATCGGCGATGTTCATGCAGCCGGAAATCAGAGCCGCAGGGCCAATGCTCATGGGCAAGGTGATCGGCGTGGGTGGAGCGCATATCTCCCTCGACCTCTTAAGTCAAATCGTCGAGGAAGGATTTGAATGTGTTGACCAGGGGCAGGTGAAAAAAGACCTCGAGTGGATCCCCATCCAGGGCATCGGTTACGATCCGAACCTGCACGTACTGGCTGAATAATCAGGCAGCATTAAAAGGAGAATATAAATGACAGCTTCCGAAAAGTCTTTTTGGAATGAATCGAATAATTATTTTTTGACCGCCACCGAACAATGCCGGGGATGTGGTTCCCTTCTGGCGGCCAAGCATATTCTTAAGGCCATCTACGAATCGACCCCCAACGCCATGGTGTTTGGCCGGAGTTGTGGTGGTGGGAGGTCTGAACTTCAGACCGGGGGCCGGATAGGAGTGGACGGCAGCGGCATGATGGGTATCCAGGCCGCCATCGAGGCCCGGGGCGCGCTTGACGACAGGACCCTGGTCTGCCTTACTGGAGATGGGCGTGCCCTGGAGATGGGCTCGGGTGACTTTTTAGCCTCATTCGACCGCGGGCAGAAACTGACCTGGATCCTTCTCGATAACCAGGCTTACGCCAACGCGGGAAGCGCGGCCAACGCCTTGACGCCTTTCAGGGCGTCTACAAGGATTTTCACCACAGCCAGCGGCGGGAAACCCACCGTGGAAAGAGAGATGCCGCTGATGATGGTTTTCAGCCAGGCCCGGTACGTGGCCACGGCCGCGCCGGCTTACGTGCATGATCTGGCTGCAAAAGTCAAGGAAGCCGTTTTAAACCAGCCTTCATACCTTCATGTATATGTCCCGTGCCAGGTAAGTTGGATATACAGCCCGGAGCAGGTGGTGGAACTATCAAGGCGGATGGTGCAGACCGGCCTCTCACCGTTGTGGTCTTATAAGAACGGGGTTTTTGAAAGAACGGTAAAGATATCCGAGAGTAAAAAGCGGCCGGTTCAGGATTTCCTGAAACTGCAGCGCCGGTACGAAGGGATCACCGAAGAGGATATCAAAATCCTGGAAGATCATGCCCGCCGAAAAAACAAGATGGTTGACGCCCTGGAGAGCGCATTGAACGAACCGGACACGGTTTAATTGAACTATAACGCTAATACAATCTACGACTAATCGGGAGTAACGTTATGTCAGAAGGCGCATTATCCGGGTATAAGGTGTTGGATGTTACCCACTTTATAGCCGGGCCTTATTGTACGAGGCTACTGGCCGGATACGGGGCCGAGGTGATCAAGGTTGAAAAACCTGGAAGCGGGGACGGAGCCCGGAGGCTTGGCCCGTTTGTCGGTGATGATCCCCACATCGAGAAAAGCGCGCAGTTCCTCTATCTCAATACGGGCAAAAAAAGCATCACCCTGGATCTCAAGACCCCGGCCGGGGTGAAAATTTTCAAGAGACTGGTGGAAGACGCGGATATTCTCGTGGAGAATTTCGAACCGCGGGTCATGCCTTCACTGGGGCTGGGGTATGATACCCTTTCCGAAATAAATCCTAAACTGGTGATGACTTCCATATCAAATTTTGGCCAGACCGGGCCCTACCGGGACTACAAGGCGGCGGAAATAGTCGAGTATGCCTTAAGCGGCCTCATGAAGATCACCGGTGAACCGGACCGGGAGCCCCTGAAAGTGGGACTGGATGTAACCCAGTATACCGGTGGACAGGCCGCGGTTATTCCAACTCTGGCCGCAGTCCGCCAGGCAAATTCAACAGGCCGGGGCCAGCATGTGGACATCTCCATCATGGACTACTCGGTGGGTATTACAGAATGGCAGCTCGCTCTGTATCAGGCCATTGACCACATCACCCCGCGGATGGGCAACTCGAACCAGAAAGGCCACCCCTGGGGTGTTTTCCCATGCAGGGACGGCTGGGTGGTTATCGCTACCGTAGGCCCGGGTTTTAAGCACGTAGCCGAAATGGTGGGCGTCGAGGAACTTAAAGACCCCAAGTATTTGAGTCATGGAGCCCGGGTCTTTTTGAGTGATGAGATTGACGTTTATCTGCTTCCCTTTTTAGC
>JAZGHI010000303.1:0-7281 GCA_036480955.1 Candidatus Adiutricales bacterium | reverse complement strand
CAAAAAGGGATTGATAACCTTTGACCAGGGAAGCGTGGATGAGGATGAGATCATGGAAACCGCTCTGGAGGCCGGGGCGGAGGATGTGGAAACCGTGGGAGAGGAACTCGAGGTAATTACCGCTCCCGAGGATTTCGAGGCGGTCAAGGAAGCCTTTGAGGAGAAAGAAACAAAATATATCAACGCGGAAATTGCCATGATTTCTCAGACCAGCCTGGACCTTGACGATAAAACAGCTCCCAAAATGCTCAAGCTCATGGAAGCCCTGGAGGATCTGGAAGACGTTCAAAAAGTCTGGTCAAATTTCGACATTCCGGATGAGGTCATGGAGAGGCTCTAGTTGACCATAACTCTGGGTATAGACCCCGGTTCCCGGGTTACCGGATACGGTCTGGTGGAAAAAGACGGCCCGAGATTAACCCTAATTGCCGCCGGCCAGATCAAGACCCGAAACCGGACGAAATTACCCGAGCGGCTGACTGAGATATATCAAGAGCTTAAAAAGGTGATCATAGATTATTCACCGGACGAAGCGGCGGTAGAGGATATTTTTTACGCGAAAAATGTCCGGTCCGCGATCCGGCTGGGGCACGCCCGAGGTGTGGCTCTATTGGCCGCAGCCGAGGCCGGGCTCAAGGTGTTCGAGTATTCGGCCACCACCATTAAGTCTTCCGTGGTCGGCTACGGGCATGCGGACAAGAGTCAGGTCAGTCTGATGATCAGGCATCTGTTAAAAACAGACCAGGAATTCAGCCTAGATGCCACGGATGCACTCTCTGTGGCCATCTGTCACGCGAATCAAAACCCCGCTTTGGTCAGGTAAGTTCGAAAAATGATCGCATACATACAGGGGCCACTGAAGTATAAATCAGCCGAATCGGTCATAATCATGACCGAGGGTGTCGGCTACGAAGTCCATATACCTCTCTCTACTTTTTATGCGCTCTCTAATGAAGGAGACGTGGTCTCCCTGCATGTCAAAACGATAGTTCGGGAGGATTCCCTGGACCTCTTCGGATTTATATCCAGGGCTGAAAAGGAGGCCTTTCTCCTGCTTAATTCCGTCTCCAAGATTGGGCCGCGGTTGTCACTCAATATCCTATCCGGAATCAGCCCGGCTGAGCTCATTCAGGCTGTATCCCAGAAAGACGTGGCCCGACTTACGTCCATTCCAGGTGTGGGGGCCAAGACCGCGGAACGGCTGATTCTGGAATTAAAGGATAAAATAGCCCAGCTTACTTCGCTGATGCCGGACGATTTTCCCATGGAAACCCCGTTCATCCTCGACGAAGACGGCCAGGACGTCATATCCGCCCTGCTCAACCTTGGATACCGTCAGGCTGAAGCGGAAAGGGCCTTGTCCGTCGCCCAGAACGAGGTCGGTCAGGGTGTTGAATTATCAGACCTTCTCCGGCTCAGTTTAAAAAAACTCCAAAAGGCTTAACCGAATGACCGATCGTGTAGTCACCCCGGATCGTCTTCCAACTGAGTCCACATACGAGCAAGGTATCCGGCCCAGCTTCTTTTCCGAGTTTGTGGGCCAGGACGATGTGAAAAACAATTTATCCGTCTTTGTGCAGGCGGCCAAGGCCCGGGGTGAGGCCCTGGACCATTGTCTCCTTTACGGCTATCCTGGACTGGGCAAGACTACCCTGGCTTCCATTCTGGCGAATGAATTGGGAGTGGGTTTTAAGAGCAGTTCCGGACCCGTTATCGAACGCCCGGGAGATCTGGCGGCCATCCTGACCAATCTCGAATCCTATGATATTTTTTTCATCGATGAAATCCATCGGCTCAGTCACGTGGTGGAAGAAATACTTTATCCCGCCATGGAAGATTTTCAACTCGATATCATTATCGGCCAGGGTCCGGGGGCCCGAACGGTTAAGCTGGATCTGGCCCCCTTTACCCTGGTCGGAGCCACGACACGGGCCGGCCTTCTCTCACCTCCCCTCAGGGACCGATTCGGAGTACTGCTCCGGGTCGAATTCTACGGTACCGAAGAGTTGACTAAAATTGTTGCCCGGGCAGCATCAGTATTAGATTTAGCCATAGACTCGGACGGGGCCTGGGAAATAGCCCGCCGGTCAAGAGGCACTCCTAGAGTGGCCAATCGTCTGCTCCGAAGGGTCCGTGATTTCGCTGAAGTAGAGGCCGATGGAGTAATCACTCAATCCGTGGCAGATGAATCGCTGAAAAAACTTTCTGTGGACGGTTTGGGATTGGATAACCTGGATCGAATTATTCTGAATACGATCATTCAAAAATTCAGCGGCGGCCCAGTCGGTCTGGATACCCTGGCCACCAGCGTCGGTGAGGAACGAGACACCATTGAAGACGTTTATGAGCCTTATCTTATTCAACAGGGCTTTCTTCAACGTACTCCCAGGGGCCGCACGGCCACAAGACGGGCTTATGATCATTTGGGACTTAGCCCGCCTTCAGACAGACAGACCGACCTCTTCTAGATTGTTCTATCATGAATATTCTGATCACTAACGATGACGGTATCCACGCGCCGGGTCTTCTGGCCCTATATCGTAGTCTACGTCCGGAACATAGCGTTTTTGTGGTAGCTCCCGAAGTGGAACAAAGCGCGGTAGGCCACGCCATAACCCTGACTGATCCCATTCGGGTGAAGGAGATTCATACTGACGGAGAATTTTTTGGATACAGCGTCAAGGGTACACCAGCGGATTGCGTAAAACTCGCTTTGGCCGAATTATTGAAAAATCCGCCTGACGCGGTGATTTCCGGTATAAACCTTGGGGCTAATGTGGGCATCAACCTCCTTTATTCAGGCACTGTCTCGGCCGCGACCGAAGCGGCCGTCCTGAACCTGCCATCGCTGGCCGTTTCCCTGGACACTTTTAATAATCCTGATTTTTCATATGCCGCTGAATTTACTCGAAGCTTGGTAGAAAAACTTCCAAAACTAAAAATTCCCAGAGGTGTCTCCCTGAACATCAACATACCTTCCCTCCCACGCGGTCAGATAAAAAGGGTTGCCTGGGTCAGACAGGGCCAAACTGTGGCCAATGAAAATTTTATTCGCCGGAAGGACCCTAGGGGCAATGTTTATTATTGGCAGGGCCAGGAGGCCTTGCCGCCACGGTTGGAGGAAGACACTGACATGAATCTTCTCCGGGATGGCGTGATCACCATAACGCCCATTAAACACGACCTCACCCACTATGACGAACTGTCACGTCTGAGTAAATATCCTATCGCGCCGTAAGCTATATTCAGCGTCATAAGTATTTGCGCATATGATTTTCTTAAACTTTGATAATCCAAAAGATATAAGGTATCATCGCTAATTCACATTGACGCTGTGTATACCAACTGAAATTTCACCTGAAAATATTGCAAAATGGGGTATTTCCCCCCGCCAATAGGGGAAAAACCCCCATTTTATGATTTTTTTCTGAGTTCAACGAAAAATCAATGCCCGGTCGGCAATGTGAAAAAAAGTACTTATTTAAGATATTAATGCTCATTTTTGTTAAAATTGATCAACAAATCCGAAAAATTATAAAAATAGTAATAATGGCATTAAACTTGCCCTTAAGTATCCTAGAAATAGAGATTTAAGGAGAATGAAAATGCCGCTTTATAAATACCGTTGCCGAGCTTGTGACCTAGAGGAAGATAGGCTTGCCGGGCTGGATAACCGAGAAGTAATCTGCACTGAATGTGGCGAGATCATGGACAGACAGATTAGCGATGACGAGGCCCTGGCCTATTATTTCACGGATAACCAGAAGAAAAAGACCGAAGTGAGGGCTTAGTAGTAAATTCCATTAATCTGAGGTTTTTTAAACAGCCTGGAATTAAGAGGGACTGTTAAAAAATATCCGCATAGCCGGGCAGTGAAGACTTGAGTCACTGCGCCCGGCTTTTTTGTAAACACCCCCTTTCAAATACTAATTTCTTTAAATTCTTTACCTTGCTCCTGAACTCAGTTTATGCTACTACAGATTCTATGGAGCTTGGTGTTTCAGACAACTCTGCGTAGCAATTTAGGCTGGGTTCCGATATTATGTAAAAAAACCGAACAGGGTGTTGTTAACTAACTGCAATGACTTCCTCTAAAAATCCATTTGAAGTTTTTGGTCTGACTCCGGAGATGGTTCATCGTCTCAAAGAGAAGGAGTTGTTTGCGCTAGTAAAATCCGTTTACCGCTGCTTGCATAAGCTCCATCATCCTGACATGGCCGCCAACAATGGGCGGAAGCAAAGTTCAAGGAATACCACACTCGCCATTGATTTAAACCTGGCCTTTGAGAAGCTGAACATGGACAAGGACGTCGAGTCGTTTAAGTATCACCACAAATTATACGCGGCCAGGCGAAACAAGGGGCTTCGAAAGAAGATCAATTCCCTCAGGGATAACTTGGGAGAAGCTGAGTCAAATCACGAAGTGTTGGCCGACAATTTTATGGGACATCTGCTTCGGGATATAGCCTGGCGGAGGTCCGATGACGAGTCATCGGACGTATCCGAACGCACCTGCAGGCTAGACAATTTGTCAAAGATAACGCTCGGCTTGAATGACGTAGCCATCAACCACAATATCCGTGGTTGTTCCTGGGACCTGGGATCGAATTATAAAGAAATTTCCTTTGATGACCATGGAAGGATGTTTTACCGCCCGGTCGGACGATCAAAACCGTTCCAGGTGAAATACATCCATCTCCTGGGCACCATTGATGTCGAAAAAATTGATCTTCTGCCGCTGCTCCGACAAAGACCCCCTAGGCCAAATTTCTTTAAGGGTCCGGCGCTAGATAAGCGCTATGGGATTGATAAGCCCTGTACAGATGTTATAAATACTCTCTCCATATATAAGTTTAAGAAATTTTGCTTACCCCATCTTTACCCCGAACTCAGAGAAAGATCCTACCTGTTTTCTGTCCAGCGCCCTATTTTTGAAGAGAAATCAGACATCTCTTTGGAGGGTGTAATCGTAAAAGTATCCAGAACTTAGGCCAACTCCTCTGTAAAACCACATTTCTAGCCGGCTGTTAATCTGATCCATCTAATCCACTTAGAGTATTATCGTGATTGGAGCGATTTTCCCTGGCGTGTTTAAGCAACGTCAATATGTCCCCTTTTCTCTAGCCCGATCAGTCGCTCAGCCAAGGCCAAGGCCTTCAGCGCGGACGCCTACCAGGATGTTACTTCATCCGGCATACAAGTCGTCGGCGGCTTAGGCCTGACCTGGGAGCACGACATGCATCTTTACTTCAAACGGACCAAGGCGAACCAGGCGGCCTTAGGCGATACCTCCCATCACCGTGACAGAGTAGCCCGTATTCTTGGTTTCCAGGCTCTGCAGATCAAACGAAAAGGCCCCGATGGACATTCTTCTCTCAGGGCCTTTTTTATCTCTTTTTCCAAGAGTGATAATGAACGAGTATGTTTCTCACCACCAGTTCAATATGGGTATCAGTAAATCTCTTTAGCCGCCTCGGTCAGTTCATCCCGAAAATCAGGATGGGCCACCGATATCAGCGCTTCGGCGCGTTCGCGGTGAGTCTTGCCGCAAAGTTCGGCTACTCCCCATTCGGTGACCACATAGTCGGCAAAGACCCTGGGTACACTCACCATGGTTCCCTTATCCATTTGCGCCACGATATTCGATACACCGCCATCACCCCAGGTGGACGGCAATAGAGTGATAGCGCGGCCGCCTGGCGCGGAGAAGGCCCCGATGTGGAATTCTATCTGGCCGCCAGGTCCGTTTATCAACCTCTTACCGAACTGGGTCTCACAAGTAATCTGCCCGGTCAGGTCCACCTGGATCGCGTTATTTATGGCGACCATATTCTTGTTCTGGCTGATTCGGGCAATATTGACTATGTGATCGGAGCTGTATTGTTCAAAAAGAGGATTATCCGCGGCCCATTGGATTTCCTCCAATCGGAGGCCTCCGAGTGAGGCCATGACGGCCTTGCCGGGATATACAGTAGCGTAATTGCCGGTGGCTATTCCCCGCTTTACTAAATTAGCCATACCCGGGCAAGGCATCTCGGTGTATATACTCAAATCTTTTAAATGGTCGAAAATCCCGAGTTCAACAATGAATTTAGAGGGTTTGCCGATACCGATCTGAATTGTGTCCCGGTCGCGCAGGATCGGTTTCATATTCTCGGCTATGGCCCTGGCTACGTCATCAGGCTCTTCCAGGCCGAACAGCAGCTCAAGCCTTTCCACGGTTACATCATCCAGCATGCCCACCAGATTATGGATACGCCGCGGGTTGGAGTTGGCCGCCGCCATTCTAGCCCTGTCTCGTTTTTCTGGGGCTATCTTGCTCAGAATCGATTCAATTTCCTCATCGGTGGCCGGAGGAGAGGTTATGTCCACCAGGTAGTCGACTTGTGAGACATGAAGGAGGGTATCGCCCCGCGACCTGATGAGATGCTCATCAATTTCCGCAATTACCACCTTGGCCCTGTCGGCGTAACCGCGCCTTTCCCAGGTCGATTGTCCAAAGGTCATGAAACCATTCTCATCGGGAGGAGAAACTACCACCAGAAAGACGTCTATCTCCCGTTTGCCCGGACGGTCGTCGCGATAAGGCTTAGACCAGGTACCGTTGGTATAAGGTAGAAATTCTAGTCTGCCCTCATCGTGAATCTGGCGAGCGATTGCGCCCATAAAAATACGCACGATTATCCGAAAGGATTCTTCCATTCCCGGGGCCAACCAGCCTGGGTCAAACAAAGGGGCCTGATACTCCACGTTGACGCCGCGGAGTTCATCGGCCCGGGCGGCAATGGCATAGGCTACCTGCCCGTAATAGGCGCTGGCGAAAAAGATGTTGTCACCAGACTTAACGGCCTTGGCCGCCTCTTCAGTCGAGACCAGTTTCCGCTCGTATTCTTCCCGCCAGTTATCCAGCTTCATTCTTCTTTTTCCCATTCAACCGCTCCTTTAAGAGATGGTATCGATATATTTCTTTAGCCGCATTCTCGGGTGCGATGAGCTTTTGGTATGGTGATAACTCCCAGGCCGGGAAGACCGGGGAATTTTATTGGTTATAACAGAATACTCCGATTGTTTGCTCTAAGTGTTTACGCAGTAAACAATCTTCTGTTTTTGCGTTTCCCCAATTGTTTGCTTTCGTAAATAATACACGTACACGCGTTTGTGAAAACAAACGCTCCAGTCATTTATGGCGGAGGTTCCACTGAATATGCCCGCCTTTCAAGGCGGGGCATATTTGCTAATCACTCCTCAATATGAAAAGAATTTGTGGGATTCTGTACGAAA
>JAZGHI010000302.1:0-4415 GCA_036480955.1 Candidatus Adiutricales bacterium | reverse complement strand
AGCGATTCCTAATTATTACGAGAAGTTTCATCATGAAAAATCGGTCCAAGCTATCAGATACAATACAAATACTATCTGATCGGCAAATTAACGAATGTAAACGATGAAGTATAGGGGCAAGGAGTTTGGGGGTCAAGAATAAAACCGGACCACCAATCAGTCGTTTAACGATGTGCCAAAATTATTCTGACTTCTTAAACTCGACTGGAAAAAAACGAGGCGCGGCCAAGAGCGAGCTAAGCGGATTCTATATGCCGTTGATATGAAAACCGAGCGGAGGTTATATGTTAGCCATTAATAGAGCACGACGCATTGATTCAGGGCTTTCGCCAAAAAAATCAAATATCCTTTAAAAGAAGGTTGGCCTTGGAATTGTTGATGACTTCTCTGAAATCCTTGAGGCTTGCCGAGATCTTCTCGAACTCCTGTGAATCGGTTATCTGGATACCTTCGACCCCCAGCTCGTCGAGCGCTTGAATTACGGTAGAAAGACTCAGAGTATCCAGGTCACGGGCTGGCTGGTAAAGAATCTCCTTTTCTTGGGCGCCCCTGACCTCGGATAAAATATGGGCCTCGGTCAGTTCAAAGAGGATCATGTTAACCAGTCTGATAGGAACACCCAGATCATGTGAAATTTGCTCGGCGTTCCACGGCTTTACTCCGTTATGAAAATTCCTCACGCAGACCTGGGCGATCCGCAGAGAAAGCAATTTTTTAAAAGCGGGTTTAGTTCGCAGGGAGTCCGGCTCAAACTCGTATGTTTCCACATTCTGTGAAGCAAAAGAGATCTCCGCTCCAAAAAGAACAACCAGCCAACTCACCTGAAGCCATATTAAAAACAGCGGCAGCGCGGCAAAACTGCCGTAAATGGCCCCGTATCTGGCCACACCGATCTGGAAGGTGATGTATCCCCATTGAACAATTTGATATATCGTACCGGCCACGATGCCGCCTAACAGCCCGGACCGAAAATTGACTTTTGTGTTCGGGATAAATATGTAGATAAAGGTGAACAAGAGCCAGGTTACTCCGTACGGAAGGGTTTTCAGCATCAGGGCAATAACGGGACTGAAAACGCCTATCAGGGATATTTTTTGAGTGATAAGGGTCACCTGGGTAGATATAAAAACGGTAATACTGCTGGACATAACCAGGAGCACAGGGCAGATGAGCATCATGGAGAGATAATCACTCAGCTTCCGCCCCAAAGATCGGGAGTGGGTAATCCCCCATATATCGTTGAAAGAACGCTCAATGTTGCTTAAGAGTCTGATTATAAGATAAAAAAGCGTGGCCACCCCGATACCGGCTATGAGCCCGCCTCTGGGTTCATCGAGCATGGTATTGGCGAAGGTAATGATCTGATCGATAACCTCTTCCTGGCCCACGAACCTGGCCAGCAGCTCTTTTTCAAGCATTTTTTCCAGGGCAAAACCCTTGGCCACACCAAAGGCCATGGCCACCGCCGGTACGATAGACAGCAAGGTATAGAAGGTCAGGGCCGAGGCCCTCAGGCCGCATTTGTCCTCATCAAAACCGCGAAAAGCCAGCATGATTATTCTGAGTTGTCTGAGCAGGAACGATTGTCTGGCGGGAAGCGAAGCTGAATAAATCCGCCAGATATCCCGTTTTAAAAAATTGATAACGGGATCAAGATCAAAGATTGGCCGGCGAAAATTAAACATCTGCGAAACTCCAACTTGGATAACGGGCGAAATTCTTTAACTTAATTTCAGGATTTTTAAGGTAACAATTCAAGGAACAAGGCTACCTTACCCCTCGTACACTCTCCTGTCAAATCTACCTGCCTGGAATTGAAAAACATGGGGGGTAAGTTGCGGGCCATCAGGCTTGAGGACCGGTGAGGATGATTTCGAGAAAACGGGTTAATCTTTATCCGGCATGGTTGGAGCCGGGGGAGTTTATTGAAATAACCTCGGCCAGAAGTTTCTCCCAAAGTTCCGGTCTTACTCCAGCCGGGGCGGGAGAACGGGTTAAAAGGGCTTTCTGCAACTCTACATCGTCCAGGTCCAAGGCCGAATTCAATTCTACCAATTCAGTGTCCGAAAACCTGGACAGAGTCTCATCATCCGTCAGCCTGGCTAGAAGCAGTTCCAACTCCAGGGTTGACCGGCGGAAGGTCTGATGCCTTATCTTGCGTATGATCTCCTCCCTGGTCATATTGATTACCTCAACCGAAGTCTTCACGGCCGCTGAAGAGCGCCACAGGAACAGGGATTAAAGAAGCCAGAAAAAGGGGACATATTGACGTTGCTTAAACATACAGGCATCAAACATGACCTTCAGGCTAGAATCCGCGTACCAGGATTATGCGGGTCATCGGTCTACGGCTTAATCAAGACTTTTATTGATTCGTCCACCCGGCACTGGGTTTCAAAAGCTTCCTTGGCCTCGTCAAGTGAGAATTCATGGCTGATCAGCACGCGCCGGTCTATTTTCCCGTTTTCCATCAGGGATAAGGACTGATGCACTTCTTCCGGTGTAAAACCATAAGAGCCCTTTATATCTATCTGCTTGAATACCATGGGCATAAGGTCAAGTGTCACAGCGTCTTCGAACACACCGTGTACTATCACCCGTCCTGTCTGGTACCGGGCCATGTGCATGGCCTGCTGCAGGACCGTGGGTTCGGGCCGGTCTTTGATGTAGCCCACGCAGTCATACACGATATCAACCTTGGGCATAAAAACTTCCTGCCTCAGCCCAACCGCTTCTGTTCCGGTTATATCCATGGCCCTTTGATAGACGTCTTCCCGGGAGACGTTAACGGTTTCGTCCGCGCCCAGGTGTTTGGCCAATTCCAGGCGTTTTTCAGACACGTCCGCGATAATTATCTGGCCGAGGTCCAGTTCGAGAGCTTTCACGCACTGCACCGCGCCCAGGCCGATTATCCCGGCCCCGAAAATGAAGACGTTCTCCCCAGCCGCGGGTTGACCTTTTAAGACCGCGTGAAGTGAGTTCGCCAGGGGTTCCAGCGTGGCCGCTTCCTCGTAGCTCACATTATCGGGGAGCTTGGGCACATTGAAGCCCGGGATTACCGGAACCGGAACGTATTCGGCCATCCCGCCGAAGGTGATAGCCATCACCCGGTCACCCGGTTCCAAACCGGCAACATTTTTTCCTACTTCGACCACCTGGCCGCTGAACTCGTGACCGGGGATACCGCCCTCGTCCAGTTGACGGCAAAGCATTTCCGCAAAAAGACCGAGTTTGTACATGTGCAGGTCCGACCCGCAAATCCCGCAAGCCTTTACGTTCACCAGTATCTCGAAATCCTGGATTTCAGGTCTCTCTACTTCTCTAGCCCTGATGTCTTCCGGGCCTAAAAAAACCGCCGCTTTCATTATCAATCCTCCGTTGCCATCTTGGTCACCATACCAGAGCCCATCGGATAAATGCGACGCCAGGACTCTCTGTGGCCGTTAAAATGGTCCCACGTTAAATTCGACCAGGTCTAGCTTTTCGTTTTCTTTATTGACGATGGAATAATTGCCCCGGCCCATGTGGTATTTCTCCACTTCATCCTTCCGGCCTGAATACCAATACCACAGGACGGTCATATACAAAAGGCAATGACCCACCAAAAGGACCGGGCCATCATACAAGCCTTCGATTCGGTCCAGTAATTTTTTGAATCGCCCGGTAACTTCTTGAGCGTTTTCTCCTCCGGGAAAGGCGAAACCCACCTTCCCAGCCTGCCACTGGGCCACGGTGTTTTCATACACAGCCCAGAGCTTGGGATCATCCTCACTTTGGCCGTCTAACGTTCCTACGTCCACTTCCCGGAGCGAATCGTCAATCCGGTAATTAAGGCCGTTGGCCCGGCAGACAATCTCCGCTGTCTGCCTGGCCCGCAGCAGGGGGCTTGAATAGACCGCTTCGAACTCGATCGTTTTCAGGCTCTCAGCCTGGCTTTTAATCTGCTTAACGCCTGTTTCGGCTAAAGGCGGATCCACTTTTTTGGCGGCAAAAACGCGGTCCACGTTGGCCGCGCTTTCCCCATGTCTTAGAAAATATATCTTCATTTTCAAAAAGAAACCCGATCATTATATAAATCGCGGATGAAAGAGACCTCTGCAAAACGAGTAATTTGAGGTCAAATCGAGGAGCACGAAAATTTAAGCCGCAGGAATACTTGTAGTATTTCGAGGACTTAAATATGAGCGCGACAAAGAGTTGGGCCAAAGGACGAAGTTTTACAGAAGTCTCATAAATTAAATCTCGACATCCAACAAATGCGTGAATATACCCTTGGCCACGTGCCTTCTGTTTTCGGCCTGATCTAGAATCGTTTCCATATTGGCCTCGGCCACTTCTCTCTCGATTTCATATCCGGCGTGGATGGGCATATCGTGCATGACTTTGGCCCGGCTGTCTTTCAGAAGCTCAAGCGT
>JAZGHI010000301.1:0-5111 GCA_036480955.1 Candidatus Adiutricales bacterium | reverse complement strand
GGAAGATCGTCGCCCATTTCAGCCAGCTTGTTTTTGCAGTCCACACAAATAACCTCAAACGGATTATCGTTTATGGGACAACCTTCAACGGCCGGGATCTCATCATCCAGAAAATCGACCATACGCCGGATCAACCGGCTCTTGGCCTGGCCTCTCTCACCGAGGATGATGATGTTGTGCCCGCATAAAATAGCGTTAATAATATTTGGAATAACCGTATCGTCGAATCCGATCAGGTCCGGGAAAAGATGTTCGTTACTCCCCAGTTTCCTGATTAAATTCATTTGCATTTCTTCGCGTACACTGGGCAATCGATTGGTAATTTTTTTCAATTCGCCCAAGGTCGCGGCCTTGCGATCTTTCATGAATACTCCTTTCAACTATCCAGGCTGGGAGGGATTAAGCCTGATTCCCGTAAAGTATATACACCTTGCAAGACGCCGTCAAGATTTTAAGGCTCAGGCGCCGGTGGTATATAATAAAACTCTATCAAATTATCCTATCAGATTCTTAATCTGGATTCGAAGTTGGTCGGCTGAATCAAGCCAAGGTATGAAAAGGCGTGGTACGATGCCAGTAAAGACCGGCACAAATCGCATTAGGCACTGATATAATTAAGGTTAATCAAACAATCCCAAGAGGCTCCTACCAATATAAGGATTTTTCGAACTTATTCTGGAACCGGAAGAAGAGAAGGATTTAAATTCCGGAAATTCTTTTTCAACTCGTAAATAACCAGTAATGCTTCTGGACGCGGACATTTCGCCCCCTTATAGACGATACCGAATTTGTTTGAGCGAATTCAATCAGCTTAATCTCCCGGATATTGTATTTCCGCCTTTTTTAAGGCCTCCTCTCTGGAATCTGACGTATCCAGCGCATTGTTTGTATTGAACCCTCCCGCGAACAATGCCGGAATACTGAGGACCATCACAAAGTTTTTCTAGGTTCGCTAACGACATGCCATTCAAGTAACATAACTACAATCCCGACAAATAAACTGAATATTAGGGCAGATATGATATACTGGAGGTCAAATACCTCGAGGCCCTGAACCTTCTGGCCCGAAACATTTAAAAAAACAAGCAACCTTGGAAAAAGACAGGCACACATACCGGCAAATGAACCAATGACAAACTTGGCCAGAGGTCTATTTACCCTTCGTTTTAAAACGGGTCTCTGCTCCTCCGCGACTAAAATTTTATCAATACCAGCATCTCCGGACATGGCACTCTCCTTTATCTAGTGCCCACTTTTACGCTCAGAAGATAAATTCGTGCTTTGAAAATGCTCACTATTTAATTCCTGGTGAGGCGCATCACTTAAGGTACAAAGACCGTGCCAGGGAATCAGTATTTCTTTATTCCGGCAAGTAAATGTTTTTATTGAATATTTTTGATAAAGTTGAAAGAAGGGTATCGGAAATATAGAAACCGCCATTTCAAGATCAGACCTGTATGGATCAAAGTCCGGACCTTCAGTGGAGGGAACGCCATCGGTTTCCTTTACAACCAACGCGTGGCCTTGCGGTTGGGAGCGCGGCCTGATTACATATCATCGGTTTCTTGAGGAGCGGTGAATTGAAATACGAAGCGCGGTTTGAGATAATAACGGGCCGCCTGGGCCTTGCGGCCGTTATGGTCCAGTATTTCGGCTTTGCGCAAGACCCTTAAGATCTGATTAGACAGTTTATCCCGCCGGTTCAACCAATGGGGCGGGGAGATGTAATCAGCGAAGGCGTGGGGAGGAAAAAGGCGGCCTCGAGTCTCCTCGAAAAAATTTACCAGGTGGTCCAGGGGAACACTCCGGCCCAATCTCCCGGATTGAGTTTCCTGGACGTCGTCCGGATTCAGGGCCATAATTAAGGCCGGCTTAAGCCGTGCGGTATTAACCTTCTCCCCTGATTCGGATTTTAATAGAGCTTTCAATGGCTGCCGGTTTTGCCTCAGGGCGGAGGGTAGGTGCTCCGGCAGGATATCAGAATCGCCGGCCAGGATTACAGCGCGTTGAATCACGTTTTCCAGTTCCCGTATATTCCCCGGCCAGGCGTGATTGAGCAGTATGTCCAGGGCCGGTTTTGAAACGGCCCGGACGCCTGTCTCGTTCTCCGGGTTGTATTGCCTGGTGAAATGATCGGCCAGGGCCGGGATGTCCTCTGCTCGGTCTCTAAGCGGCAATAATTTAAACTGAAACACATTGAGCCGATAATAAAGGTCCTGCCGGAAGCGCCCGGTCTTCATGGCTTCCCGAAGATCCAGATTAGTGGCCGCCAGGATACGAACGTCCAACCGGAGCGGTTCAGTCCCTCCCAGGGGCAGGAGTGTCTTTTCCTGCGCGAAACGCAGAAACTTTATCTGCAGTTCCGGTGGGATTTCCGCGATCTCATCGAGCAGGACGGTGCCGCCTTCGGCCAGAGTCAACTGCCCGGTCTTATCTGCGTAGGCTTCGGTAAACGCGCCCTTCCGGTATCCGAACAGTTCACTCTCGAGCAGATTAGCGGGAATAGCCGCGCAATTTATAACCACAAAAGGCCCCCCTGCCCTGGGGCTCTGGTCATGGATGAACCGGGCCAGAACTTCCTTGCCCGTACCGGTCTCCCCGGAAAGCAGGATAGGCGCCTGGAAACGGGCCGCCTTGGCCGCGCTGCGAATCATTTCATTAAAAGCGGGATTCCGGCTGGCGATAAGCGGCGCACTCTGTTCGATTTCATGAGGACGAGGCGTGGCATAATTCCGGGTCTTGTTCAGATCGTCGACCTCGATTTTCAAATCCCGGCATAGTTGCACCAGACGGCCAAAATCGGAACCGGCTTGATCCACTTCTGGAAAATATTTTTGAATATAATTGGATAGTTCCTCCTCGCAAAACGTTTGATGCGCGCTGATGGGATTATCTTTCTTGTGAAGCTGGAAGAACTCGTGGAACATGGCGTCCACGATCAGGGGAATGAACTTGCCGGAAGGCCTGCCGTGCCAGAGGGTTAAATACAGGTCAGCGTATTCAGCGTCTGATTCACTCACTTCCGGCCGGATAACATATTTTTCATCCCGGTAATAATCAAGCAGCGCCTCGAACCGGGCGTCGTATCTCTTACCGGCTGTGGGACAGCAGGCCTGGATCATGGCATACCCGAGATACATGGCCTGGCGGAGTTGGGCGGTCTCAAGAGACCCTGATTCCGTATTCATGGGCGGCATAAGCGCATTATGGCCTCACCTGCCCCAATTCGCAAGCCAAAATTAATAAACAGGGCTTCTAAACTCATTTCTTCATTAGATAAAAATTTGTGCAAAGGCTAGCCGTAAGGTATAATGACGCCATTCAGCACAGTACAAAATTTGGTCCCTTGATCTTTTTGCTCCAGACGCGGAGAACGATATGAACGATCAAACCTGGGATGTCTTTATTTCATACGCCCACCAGGTACGCGTCCAGTTTTCAGGCATACCGGGATGATGATTATGAGCAAATGCTTATTAAGGCCGGCTTCCGTCGGCCTAAAAAATACCCGTCGCTCGTTGGCCGGCCGGATGAAGAACACGCGGGACTCATCGTGTGGGTCGGCGCAAATAACGAAAGTCATTTCATGTTTCAGAGCAAAGGAGGCAAACCATGCCATCGCTGATCGACGGTCCGAGTTCTTCCCTCTTCTCACCCGTTATCTTTGACGGAAATATTAGCGCGGCCGATTTAAAGGAGGCAGGCCTTTCCGAACGCATGACCGAGTCTCTGGATAATGCTCCAGCCGGGTCATGTGTATGCTGGGGTATTCCGTTTGAATGCAAAGATCCCATTCTTATCCAAAACGAGGATATAACCGTGGACATGGAACCGGTTTCCGCGAATTGGCTGGTGTTTATGCACACCACGGACATTCGCACTGAAACAGGCAACAAGGATGGTTTTTTCCCTGCCACGCGTGGCCGGGACTCGTTAAACGAGCATGTATGCGATTACGTCTTCAGCTATGCCGACGGTACCGAGGAGCAGGCCGAGATACGGCGGCGACACCAGATTGGGGCGTTTTCCAGCATGTGGGGAGAGAATTGTTTTCAGGCGGTCAGTTGTCATAAACCACGGCCGCTTCCGGGCATGCCCTGGGAAACCGTCAGGAACGACCGATGGGGATTCACTCAAACGTTTGCGGACGCCGGCTATGCGCCCCGGCGGTGGTTCAATTGGCTCTGGGCCTGGAAAAATCCGCACCCGGAAAAGGAGATTACCGGTATGCGGCTGGAGCACATCCAGGGGGCGGTCCTGTTGTTCGGCATATCCGCCGGCCGTACGTCTTCTCAGCCCCTGCGCTGGCGATCCCGCCGGAAACTGGTCTTGACCGTGCCTGATGACCAGGAGATTAACCTGTATCTGGACGAGAAAGGATTGATCAAGCCGATCCAACTGGACTTGGGCCAGGTTATCTCGGCTGAAACGAGGCTGGTCTATCCCAATAGCAACTGGGAGGAGACATACAATAACAAGCGGCCAGCGTCATCGCCCAAAGAGATCATAATCGAATATACTGCCCATCCCGAGGCCATCGTGCACCTCCCCCACGGAGAAGCCGTACCACTTTCACGCCTGGAAGGAGACAAGCAGCTCGAGCGACTGGAGGTTATCACCCGGGCGGATAAAACCGTGATTCTCCGTGCCCTCCAGAAAGAAACGGGAAAACCGGTTCCGGTGAAATTGCACATCCACGGGGAATCCGGAGAATACCTCACCCCCCAGGACCGGCCGCGCATCTTCAACACCTCCTGGTTCCAGGATTGGGCCGTGGATTATTCCCACGGTATGTTCGATCAATTGGGCGACCCTGCTAATGCCCCGCACCACGGGACCTATATTTCGGGCGAATCATCGATCAAGCTTCCTCTGGGTAAAATCTTTCTTGAAATCTCCAAGGGATTTGAGATGCGCCCCATAAGAAAGACAATCGAAGTCACCGGAGCCACGGATGAGATTACTATCGAGCTGGAAAAGACGCTGCCCTGGCGGGAAAAAGGATGGGTATCGGCTGACACCCACGTGCATTTCCTGTCCCCCTCTTCCGCTTTGCTGGAAGGGGCCGCAGAAGGCGTGAACGTGGTCAACCTCCTGGCCAGCCAGTGGGG
>JAZGHI010000300.1:0-2240 GCA_036480955.1 Candidatus Adiutricales bacterium | reverse complement strand
ACAGGGTTCGAGGATTCAAGGGGTCAAGGGTCCAAGCGTTTGTTCAAGCGTTTGTACACCAACGATTTTATCAGCGCTTTGAGCAGCCTTCCCTTTTATTTAATCTAACGCGACACAGGCCAGAACGACCCTTTTCACCAGGGTTCTGGCGATCTGGACCATATAACCGTTGTGAGACATGGGCCTGGCTTCGGAAACAGCCAGATTTGCCGCGGTCTCGGCCTGCCGGTCATCGACATTCCGGCCAACCACCGCGTTTTCAGCCTCGACCGCCCGGTAAGGCGTAACGTAAACCGCGTTCAAGCATATCCGGGCGGCCGAAGCCCGGCCGCCATCAGCCGTTATCATGGCCGCGCAGTTAACTATCGGAAAATCAATGGATTTTCTTATGGCGAATTTTAAGAAGGCGTTCTTCGCGCTTTCAGCCGGCCGGGGTATCTGAATCTCGGTTACTACCTCGTCGTTGTCCAAAATCGTGGTTTGGGTAATTCCGACCTGGAAAAAATCCTCGGCCAGGATGGTCCGCTTCGTGGTCTTTATCATGGCGTTCAGGGCTATCAACGCCGGCGCGGTATCGCTGGGGTGTACGGCAAAGCAGCCCTCCTCCACGCTGGCGCCGAATATGGAGTGGTACCGGTTATCACCGTCGATAGCGTAACACTTTCCACCCCCCTTTCTCAGGCAGGGGAACCTGTTATTCGGATTTCTATAGTACCAGCACCTGATATCCTGACAGATGTTCCCGCCCAAAGTACCCATCTCCCTGAGATGCGGCGAGGCCGTCCGGCCGGCCGCTTCAGCCAGAGCCGTGTAACTGGACTGTATCAACTCATGCTCGGCGATGTCCGCCAGCCTGGTTAAAGAACCAACTTTGAGCGTACCGTCTGTTTCTTCGATAAAATCCAGGCCTGGAATGCTCTTCAGATTGATCACGGCTTCGGGATATTCAGGCAGTATCCGGTCCTTCATCCTGCCCAGCAAATCAGTACCACCGGCCATGAGACCGGCTCTTCCGTTGTATCGTTTTAAACTCGATACCGCCTCATCTATGGACCGCGCGTTAATGTGTACGAATCTATCCACCCTGATTCTCCTCAACCTTGCCCACGGCCTTTAAAATTTTATCCGGTGTTATGGGAAAATCATCTATCCAAACACCGATGGCGTTGTAAACAGCCGGCCCGAGAAGCGCCGGCACTACCGCGCCTATGTCCTCTCCGATGCCAACCACACCGTAAGGGCCGTACCCCATACCGCTCTCGACCAGGATTGTGTCTATGGGTCCCGATTCGAGGATGGTGGCGATTTTATAGTCCAGAAGATTGCCGTTGAGCATGACTCCAGTCACCGGGTCGTAAACAACTTCCTCACTCTTGCCCCGGCCGATCCCCATATAGCTGCCTCCATATTGCTGGCCCTCGCACGAAGCCCGGTTTATGACCTTCCCCACGTCATTGACGTTGACCACCCTGGTCACCTCCACCTCGCCGGTTTCGACGTCCACTTCCACTTCCATGAAGTGCGCCTGACGGCAGAAACGAGGCCGGGGCTGTTCAACCGCGTATGTTCCCGTCTGGGTGTGCCAGCCGAAGGCGAACAGGGGTTCAGAAAATATGGTCCGGCCGGCTATGACTTCGGCGTTGGCCAGAGGCCCGGCCCCGCCGGTAGGACCCACGAATTCCGACAATGGTATCTTTTTGGAAGGATCGCTTTTCAGGATGATGACACTCTCTCTAATGTCCAGATCATCCGGTGAGGCATCGGGAAAAGCAGGAGGCATGCTGCCTCGCTGTGTCCTGGCCGTCGGGCTGGCCGCCGAAACCAGTATCTTCCTTTTCAGTATCCGGGCCGCGTTCCTTACCGCGAAACCGTTCACAGCCATATTGGTCGAGGAATCGGGCGTCATTCTGAAAAAACCGGGATCGAACTGCTGGTCGTAATAAACGTCTTCGAGACGCATGCCCAGTTCATCGGCCGCGATCTGGCAGTACGAGTTCTCCGCGTCAACCCCGTTGTCGCAGCCCATGCCCAGAATGGTGGCCGTGCCGTCCGCGCGTTCAATTCGGATGGCCATCTCGCTCGATCCGGCCGAATCGTCCCATTCGTGGGTCCAGGTAAAGGCCAGCCCGTGCATCTTTCCGTTTTCCAGTTTTTTCGTGCCGGGAGGATGCCATTTATGGTCCCAATCGATGGTCTTCTTACCTTTCTCGATACACTCCCTCAAGCTATCCCGGACTTTA
>JAZGHI010000299.1:0-5999 GCA_036480955.1 Candidatus Adiutricales bacterium | reverse complement strand
TTGGCTTTTAGAAGATCTAACGCTATATTTGAAATAATAACCTCTTTTATCAAAAAGCTCCATACTGAGCCTCATTTGAGGCCCATAATTTCATCTGCCAATGAATTCGGCAAGTATGCCGGAGTAGAGCGTTTGTCATATTAATGTTCCGTTTCAGGCTATTAATAACATGAAAACCGTGTCGGTCAATCGTCCCCCATACGTCGAGACAAACGCCAAAACATCATGTAATTGCCAAAATTGTTTGCTGAAAGCAAACAATAACACGTCTATGCGTTTTTGTAAAAACGCTCTATTAGTTACATGTCTCCGTTGTTAGCTGATAGGATAATAGCTCCCTTTGCTGGAAACGGAACATATTTTTGGCAATTACTATAAGTATTAACGGCCGCCTTGATAGGGTGGTTCCGAAAAGGTACAATGATCCTTATGAGAGATGAAAGTGTAGGGAGAGGTGAGAAAGCAGACCCCAGGGTAGCCATAATAGGATGCGGATTCGGAGGCCTGTGGGCGGCTCGAACTCTGGCCAGAGCCCCAGTTGATTTGCTGGTAATAGACCGCAACAATTACCACACATTTTTTCCTCTTCTTTATCAGGTAGCCGCAGCGCTGGTGGAACCGGAACACATAGCCTATCCGGTGCGGGGTATACTTCGAAAGATTCCAAACGCCCGATTCGCGCTGGCTGAAGTTCAGGGAATCGATTGGGAGAGGCGGGTGATCCAGACCGAACATTCGGAATTTTCCTATGATTTTCTTGTAATTACCACTGGAAGCCGCACTAATTTTTTTGATATTTCCGGGGCTGAGAAGTTTTCTTTTCCTCTCCGGACGCTTAATCAGGCCATCCTGCTCCGTAATCACATTTTACTGTGTTTTGAGCGGGCCATGCAGGAGAAGGACGAAAAACTGCGCAGGCGGATATTGACTTTTTCCATCGTCGGGGGAGGGCCGACCGGCGTTGAGTTTGCCGGCGCTCTGGCCGAACTCATTCAAAGGCCGCTGAAACGCGATTTTCCCGGTCTTAAGCCCGAGGAAATGCAAATCGTGCTCCTGGAGGCGGCCGGGGCCCTGCTTCGCACTTTTCCTGAGAGTATTCAGACATATACCAGGGATAAGTTGAAAAAGAAAGGTGTTGATGTCCGTCTCGAGGCTGTAGTCGGGCGAGTCGCTTTCAATTGTCTAAAGCTTAACGACGGACCCAGTATACCGACTGAAACGGTTGTATGGACCGCTGGTGTCAAGGGAATGCCGGACCCGAAGGTTTTAGGTCTGCCGGCTAACGAGAATGGTCAGGTGCCGGTCAGACCGACACTCGAGGTAGAAGGTTTTCCTAACGTCTATGTGATAGGGGATTTGGCCTGTTTGGGAGAGATACAGCCGCCGCTTCCCATGGTAGCCCCTGTGGCAATTCAGCAGGGGAAATTAGCGGCCGAAAATATCAAACGCCGGGTCCGTAATAAATCATTGTCCTCTTTCAGCTATCGTGACCGGGGCATGATGGCCACAATCGGCCGGAAGGCCGGGGCTGTCCATCTATTTAACAAATGGACTTTTACCGGCTTTACGGCCTGGCTGCTGTGGTTGAGTATCCACATTTTTTATCTGATCGGATTTCGAAATCGAATTTTTGTCATGGTGAACTGGGCCTTGGATTACTTTCTGTTCGAGCGTAAGGTCATGCTCATCCTGCCTGTGTCGCGAAAAGAATAAGGCCAGCTCACACAATTTATACTTCGTGGCCGGGGATTTACTAATCTCGGGAAGTTGGGTCGAGCAGCTTCATGACCTCATCCTCGCCCAAATCATACCATTGGTGATAAGCGTCCGCTACGGCAAAGAATCGCTCCTGGCTTAAGTTCGGGCACACAATCTTATCCACCAGGTTTACCAGCCGATCGTATGCGGTTGAGGATGAAGTCGGCACCGCGACGATTATCTGTCCGGCGCCTCGGTCCCGGACTGATCTAACGGCTGCTTCCATGGTAAAACCCGAAGCCAGGCCGTCATCGATCAGCACAACTGTTCGGTCGTTTAATGCCGGAATTTCGGCCTGTTTCCCAAATAGAGATTGGCGGCGCCTGATACTCTCCAAAGCCTTCCGCTCTTGTGTCTTAATCTCTTTTTTCGAAAGACCAAGCCGCTCTATCAAATCATGATTAAGAAGTAAGAATCCATCGGCTGTTACGGCGCCGAATCCGGCTTCCGGATTCCCGGGAATCTGGAGCTTTCTGACAATCATCAAGTAGAGGTTTGCCTTTATTTCGCGGGCTACCTCGAGAGCCACCGGGACACCGCCGTTGGGAATAGCCAGGACAATCAGGTTTGAGTTCTTATACTCCTTGAGTTCAGAAGCCAGAGCCTTCCCGGCGTCCGCCCGTCCACGATATTTGGGACCTGGATTTTTCATGAAGGTGAAG
Organism: Candidatus Adiutricales bacterium; assembly: GCA_036480955.1. Lineage (GTDB taxonomy): Bacteria > Desulfobacterota > Desulfarculia > Adiutricales > JAFDHD01 > JAZGHI01. The sequence goes on along the minus strand of JAZGHI010000299.1, from coordinate 3,579 downwards.
GCAAATCCCCTTTGATCTTGTCCTTATTTTTATTATACCGGAAATCTTCTCCCACGAAGATATCCGTGGCCCTGCCTGAATAATCATATCATTTCCTAAGCGCGGCCTTGGTCATCTTGTAATCAGGTATTTTCACATTAAAATCAATAGATTCGATTATATATTCCGTGCCTTTGCCTTTGGATAGCATGTCCTTGAACACCATCTTTTTCGGGTACCAGCGGCCTTCGACCTGGAATACCTCAATTATTTGCGTCTTTTTGAGCAGGCGGCCTGAACGCGCGAATCGTTCCTCTTTAAGCGGCAGCCAACGCTCGGCGTCGACCCATATTTTTCGGGAATGGTAGGTAACTTTCTTGGTTTTAGCCGTCAGTTCCAGGACCAGACAGTCCCGGCCCGATATTTCTTCCCGGCCCGTAATTTTAGCGTGATAAATGTCGGTCAATCCGTCATTCTCAGTCATGTCCTCGTAGGAAAGGTCCGAGCCCATGACCGATTGTTTGAGAAGATGGCCGGAGATGGTGATGATCCGGTCATTGGGTTCCGGAGTGTAATTCCAGATTTTATTTCCAATCTTGAGCATTTTTTTCCCCTTTTCACGAGCCGGGGATAAATACTCGACAAAGGCCTTGTCTCGACCTTTTATCCACGTTCTGGACCGGATGGTCCGGCTGCCGCTGCGGCCGTGGATGGTCATTTCGGCTACACTAACGGCCTGATCCAGGACCATGTTCTGGTCAAGTTTCAGCAGGACCTCTTCCGCGGTCAGAGCCTGAACCGTCGAGCCAAAGGCCAGCAAAAACAAGGCTGGTATTAGCACTATTTTTTTCATGTTTCCAACTCCTTAAAAAGCTGCGATGTCTGCCGCTTGAATATCCCGATACCGGCGATCAGGGTACCGATAACCGTGGCGGCCACACCGGGAATAAAACCGATTACATAGCTGCCCGGCACTATTTTGGCCCTCATTACGTTTGACATGAGCATATTTGAACCCTGGGTCATACCTGAAAAATCCCAGCCATATTCCTGAAGATAGAACGAGAATCCCAGTCCTATCGCGGTTCCGATAGCCGACCCTATAATACCGATTAAGAAAGCTTCGTACACTAGAGACCAGTAAACGTGGCGCTTGGATTCCCCGAAGGCCAGCCTTACTCCGACCTCACCATAGCGTCTCAAACCCGACATCAAACCGGTATTCCAGAGAACAATGGACATCACAAAGATAAAACCGATGACGATGATAGCTATCTCCATACTCATCAGGTCCAGTAGCTGCCCAAGACCGTTTTGATCCCGGAGGGAGAGCATAATCGGGGTGAGTTGATCTTCTTTCGTATGAGCTGTGTTAAAACGTTTGACAGCCTCTTCCGCCTCGATCCGGTTAAATACCTGATTCTTAAAAAAACCCAATATCTCACCGGCGCTGTCTTCCATGTTCAAAGCATATTGGATGTCCGACAGTTCGGCCAGCATGGCGTTCCGGTCCATGGGGCCGATCCCGAAATTGACGGTGCCCACCACGGTGAAATTCTGTACGGCCATACTGCCGTTTACGGTTGAACTGATTAAGGTGGCCGTCTCGCCGACTTTTATCCCTAAGTTTTGCGCGAATTTGTCACTGATCAGAATCTCACCCTCGGATTGGGGCAAACGTCCCTGGACCATGGCTTGTTCCAGGTTTAGCCGCTGCCGTTCCAGTGAATCGGGAGCGATTAAATCCAAGGCCATGCCGAAAACAGGACTCTGAGCCTTGGTTTCACCGTTTTCATCCGGAAAATCCAGCAGGCCGCCGAATTTTACGCGTACAGCCCAATCCATGTTCGGGTAATCGGTTTCCAATTCTTTAATCAGAGCTCCAGCGCCCACCAGGGCCAGGTCATTGGGGATCTGGCTGGCAATTTCAGAATAGCCTTTAGTCATCACTTTTACGTGGCCGGTATCCAGGTTAGCGTTGGTAATGGCTATATCATCGCCATAACCAAGCATAAAACAGAATAATAGTATGGTAACAGCCACTCCCCCAGTAACGACCAGTATCGGGAAGAGGCTCCGGTGACGGTCTCTTAGCAAACCTTTCAGCAAAAACCAGGTCATGATAATTTCCCCCTCAGCGCGTCGGTTGGTTTCAGTTTTACGATTTTACGGGTGGGTATCAAACTGACAATAGTTACCGTGATTAAGATCAGCAATGTGGTGCCCACTAATAATCCGGCTCCGTAACTCGGATAGAGCGTATTGGAAATGGCTATTCCGAAATCACTCATGGCCTCAGGCAGCGGAATGCCTTTTTTCGCGGTCAGATAAAGGAGAGGAACACCGTATACCGCGCCCACCAGGAGGGCCAGCAGGGCGTGCATGGCCCCTTCGAGGGTGAACAGGCTGATGATCTTGCTCCTGGTCATGCCCAGGGCCATGAGTGTGCCCATTTCCTTGCGTCTGCGGAATATGGCCAGGACCTGGGTGTCGAAAATGGCCAGCAGGGCCATGCCCAGGAGAAGGGCGTACAGGATAGTGGTCGAGGCTGATTTGGCTTCAATGATTTCCATAATGTCGCTGAGAAGGTAGTCCAGATCGCGGTATATCCAGTCCCCGGATACCTGAGATGCCTGGGGAATGGTTTCCATGTTTTTGGCTAACACAAATAGAGTGGCCTCGTCAGGCGCGGACTGAAGCATCTGTCTCAAATTTTCGATAGGTATCCAGACCAGGCCGTTGTCTACCGAGGGAACCGTTACGTTCATGATATCAACAATCTGGATGTCCGTGGCGTCAAAGGTGCCGTGAATATCGCGCCAGCGCATGGTGACGAAATCACCTTTTTTAAGCCCCGTCTGCTTGGCCATGCGGGTCCCTATCAGCGCGGGGACCATACCCGGCTCACCGGTTTCCAGGACCGATGTCGGCAGATTCATGATCTCCTGCCTGGGGTTGATCCCTTTAATGAGCAGGCTTTGTTCCCGGCCTTCCGGGAAGATGGCTCCAGAGGTAATTAAAATAGGCTCAGCCAATCCTTTGGACACTAGTTCGGTCAGTTGGGGTGAAGGCTGACCGTGGGCGTCCTCCACGGTCAGTGGATCGTATCGGTCGTAGACTCGATGCCAGAATTGGCCGCCGGCCATCTCCTTGTCGACCATGTCGTCCATGGCGAATTTGCCCATGCCCTCAATCAATCCCTGCACCCAGATAATGGTCACAAAGGCGATGGACAGCACAATGACGTTTAACCACGTCCTGATGCCGGCGCCCGCGATGTTTCGATAGGCCAGTTTAGGTATCAGCATGTCTAATTTCCTCTCTTTTCTGTCTGCGAGTTAATTCCCTTGGCTGGAAATTATTTTGCAGGTTGAGGGTCCATCGGGCTGTCATCAAAAACCTTGCCGTCGACTAAAGTTATCTTCCGGCGCAGATAGCCGATAACCTTTTCGTCGTGTGTGGCGAAAATAAATGTTTTTTTCATATCCTTGTTCAGCTTTTCCATGGTTTTTAATATATGGTGTGAATTGGCCGCGTCCAGATTGGCCGTGGGTTCATCCGCCAGGACCAGTTCAGGTTTTTTGACCATGGCCCGGGCGA
>JAZGHI010000298.1:0-2187 GCA_036480955.1 Candidatus Adiutricales bacterium | reverse complement strand
ACGGTATCGCTGTCATAGAATAGACGGCTTTCTTCTGAGCAAGTAATCAAGGTAACTAAGGATAATTGGGATGTTACATGGCTGGATGGGCTCGGCCCTTGAAATAAACCTGTCCACAGCGCAGTGGGAAAAGACTGAATTCGATTCCCGACTATATGAGAGCTTTCTCGGCGGCAAGGGAATTAATGCCAGACTGTTCTGGGACAGAGTCACTCCGGATGTCGAGCCATTTTCAGCAGATAATCCCATTATTATCAGCCCTGGTGTATTAACCGGAACCATGGTGCCGGGAGCGAATCGTGCGGTTTTTACTTTCCGGTCGCCTCAAACTAGTCTGCACCACTATTCGGCTCTTGGCGGCTTTTGGCCCGCTGAACTCAAACATGCCGGATACGATAACATAGTCATTACCGGAAAATCCCCCACACCTGTTTATATCTGGATCAGAGACGATAAAATAGAAATACGCGATGCAGGACATCTTTGGGGAAAGAGCACTCACCAGACCAAAGCTCTCATCAGGGAGGATTTAAACAATAATCAGGTTCAAGTAGTCAGTATCGGACCTGCGGGAGAAAACAGAGTTTTTGGCGCGAGCTTGGAGGATGGAACCGGTGCCAGTGTCAGCCGATGCGGTATTGGGGCTGTGTTTGGGGATAAAAATCTGAAGGCGATCGCCGTGTCCGGTACTCAGGATATCCATATCGCCGAACCGCAGAAGTTGGATGAGTTATGCCAGTTTATCCTTACGCGGACGGATAACCTAAGGAACTTTTATCAACACTTCGCTTTTACGCTTAACCCGGCCTTAGTTAGGGCTGGATTCTTCGGCAACTTATCACAAACCTACCGCCAGTCCTCACCGGAATTCCAGGCAGACATCAAAGCAGCCGGACAAAAATGTCAGGATTTGATTGACAAGCAGCGGGTGCGGGAAGTTTCCTGTTACAACTGCGGCCTGAGATGTAAGCACGTCTACCGGCGTCCTGATGGCGGCTATTCATTTATCAAATGCCAGTCCTGGATCGCTTTTATGACTGCCTCGAAATTGATCGATTACGACTTTGCCCTTAAGTGCTACCAGGCCTGTGAAGCCCACGGGCTGGACGCGTTGGCTGTGGCTCGCTACGTGGCTATGGCCATAGACCTCTTTGAACGAAGAATATTAACTTCTCAAGACGTGGACGGATTGGATCTGAAATGGGGCAACGAAGACGTTGTGCTCTCATTGATCGAAAAAATAGCCCACAGGGAAGGAATCGGTGACATGCTGGCCGATGGTGTTCATGAGGCCGCCCGCCGGATAGGTAAAGGAGCGGAGGAATTCGCCGACACCGTAAAGAAGGTGGAACCAATACCCTCTTCAGGCGGCTTCGACTCCTACTGGGGGGCCCTGGTCCAGGCCGTTAGCGATAAAGCCGATGTAACCAGAAACATGAGTATTTTCGTGCAGGGATTTTGGCAAGCTCCAAAAGAAATCAGAGAAAATTATATCTCATCCGGCTACTGCCTCTACCCCGAGGAATATGAGCAGTATCTTCTTGAAGAGTTCGACAAGACTGGCGACAACCCGGAACCAACCTGCCAACTAGTCGCCTATGATGAGGAGATGTTCACCATTACTGATTTAACCGGCCTCTGTAACTTCTGGTCATGTTTCATGCCGGACCCCCCTATTCACAAACGGGAGTTAAAGGCCAAGCTGATATCGTCTGTCACCGGTCTGGACATCGACGAAGCGGAATTAACGAAGATCGCTAAAAGGATTATAAATCTCGTCAGGTCCTGTAATGTCAGACTTGGGTTAAAAAGGGAGGATGATACGACACTCAACGTTTACTTGAAGAGGGTTTCCAGTACGACCGGCAGGAAAAAAATAGATCCTGAAAAATTCAGCAAGCATTTAGACAGGTTCTACGAACTCAGGGGATGGGCCGCGGATGGCATTCCGACTCAAGAGACATTGGAAAAATCCGATCTTGGTTTTATAGTGTCTGATACTGAAAATGCAGTAAGGAATAATGGCCGTTAAAAAGATAAAAACCATACATATCGACCCGGATAAGTGCACCGGTTGCCGTACGTGCGAAATGATCTGTTCAGCTTATCACGCGGAGCCTAAATACAGTTTGGTAAATCCCAAGCGGTCCCGGATTCGCATCTTTTTCGATGAGGATAACGATGTTT
>JAZGHI010000297.1:0-2983 GCA_036480955.1 Candidatus Adiutricales bacterium | reverse complement strand
CAAAACGAGTAATTTGAGGTCAAATCGCTTTTCGGCGGGAGCACGAAAATTTAAGCCGCAGGAATACTTGTAGTATTTCGAGGACTAAAGCCACTGCAGGCGAAGCCGAAGTGGCAGCTCAAAATTCAAGCGCGACTAATTCATAAGGCCAAAGGCCATATGAATATTCCTGAGAAAGAAACCTTCGGTTTCTTTGATGAGTTGGGCCAAAGGATGAAGTTTTGCAGAGGTCTCAGTATTATAATTGACAGGGTTTGGCTATCCTGTAAACTCTTATGGGCGCTTCAGCATGGGCTCAGGGAGTCGGTGATCCGGGCGAAGTCTTAATTAGGGCCCCTGACATTTAAATCCACCGACAGGAATTCCTTTAAATAGGCAGCCACTCATATCAAATTCGGGTACACTATTATGCACGAACGAGAATACGCAATACTGCAAGATACGATAGAACGGCTTCTTCGCCGCGATGCCACGGCGAATCTCACCAATATTCTAAACAAGACTCATTCGGCGGACACGGCCCATCTCTTGAAATTGCTGAACGAACGGTCGGCAAGTACTATTTTTCAATTGCTCCCCGATAATGAAACCGCGGCCGAGGTTCTTTCAGAGATGGACCCTGGCTTCCGCACGGAATTCCTCGAATTTGTGGACATTGAACGCCTTGTGGAAATCCTTGTCGAGATGGCGGACGATGACACAGCCGACCTGTTAGCCGATCTCCCTGATAACCTGAGAAATCAGATCCTCGAGAAGATGCCCGATAAAGATACTGAGGGCGTCTCCCAACTCCTGAGCCATGCCGAGAGCACTGCCGGCCGGATCATGACCACCGACTATCTGGCTCTGCCTGAGACAATGCGCGCCAGTCACGCCATTCGGGAGGTGCATAAAGCTTCTGAAACAGAAATGGTCTTTTATCTTTATGTTGTCGACGAGCAAAACCGCCTTTCCGGTGTAATTTCCTTGCGTCAGCTCGTAATCGCCTCGGCTGAAACCCTGCTCTCAGATATAATGAGCCCTGATGTAATTAAAGTTCACGTGGCCACAGACCAGGAAGACGCGGCCCGGATGGTATCCCGTTACAACCTGCTGGCCATTCCGGTAGTGGACCACCATGAGGTTCTGGTGGGGATTATCACCGTGGACGACATAATCGACGTTCTGCGGGAAGAGGCCACCGAGGATATTTTGAAAATGGCCGGAACCTCGGCCGAGGAAATCAGTTCCTACTCCGTATGGCGAAGCGCCAGAATCCGGCTGCCCTGGCTTTTTGTGGCCTGGATCGGTGGTGTTTCCGCCATGAAAATAATCGGGGGGTTTGAAGGCCAGTATAAAGAACAAATCGCTCTTTTTGCCGCTCTAGCCGCTTTTATACCTGTCATCATGGGTATGGGCGGCAATATAGGCACCCAGAGCCTGTCGATTACAGTTCGAGGCCTGGCCACCGGACGCATAGATCCCTCCCTCCTATGGCGGGCGGTGTTCAAAGAAATCCGCATCGGTCTGGTCTTGGGGATTGCCTATGGGATACTGTTGGCCGCGGTCGGTTGGCTGCTTAACGAGAATCTGTCCCTGGGCCTGGTGGTGGGGATAGCCATGTGCGCCAATATGACCCTGGCCGCGGTAGTGGGTACTTTCCTGCCCTTACTCGCTGTAAAACTCAAAATCGACCCAGCCGTGGCTTCCGGGCCTTTTGTTACAACCAGCATAGACATTCTTGGTATTACTATCTTTTTCCTCACGGCGTATCTGCTTATTATCAGGTAAATTACCCGCCACGGAGAGGCCCTTAAAAGGCTTCGCTTTCAAGTCTTCCCGCCATTAGGCCGATAATATCTTTAGAAGGAACATATTTGTCGATTCTGTCATGTCAATTTTTTTAGATATAAAAGGGATTCCCGAGCCTGGCCCGCTTGTCAGCGAGGTTTCGGCCAATCCCCGGTCACATGATCGTAGACGGCAGACGGAAGCTAGACGCCAGCGGCAAAAATCTGAGAAAAAAGGCGAACCCGAACAAATCAGGGAGTTCCCGGCCGAAAAAGAAGCCTCTCAGGATGTTGACCGTTACGTCTAGAACGATTTCCAAAAATATTTTCAATTTTATAAATAAGTAATAAAATTCTGCCCGGTCAATCGAATTGAATCCAGACCACCCTTGATATACCCGCCTGATTTCAACTAAACATTATATGCAGTTTCATCTATTTTCACCCCCGCACCTGACGCATATCATTACTCTACGGAAACGATAAAGTTGACAGCCTCCCCCGATTTCCTGTACAAAAGACCACCATGAATTACACGAAGCTTTTTCTAATCAGACACGGGCAGGTAAAAGGACACCAGTTAAAACGATATATCGGTCAAACAGACGTCGGCCTGACCGCATTGGGCCGGGCTCAAATGGAGGCCGTGAGCCGGGAATTGGCTCAAGAAAAACTGACCGCCGTTTATTCGAGCGATCTGAAACGCTCCCAATACGGGGCGGAAATGATAGCCGATAATCAACAAATCAAGGCCCAGGTATGGCCGGCCTTCCGGGAAATCGATTTCGGGCGTTGGGAGGGTTTGACACACGAAGAGATCAGGATACGCTTTCCGGAAGAAACCTCCGGCCAAATCCATAATCGAATCGAATTTCGGTTCGGTGGCTCCGAATCCCGACAGGAACTCTGGGACCGCGTGAATAAGGCGGTCAAGGAGATTTGCTTAAAACATCAAGGTCAGAAGATAGCCCTGGTGGCCCATTCGGGCGTAAACCGGGTCATTCTGCTTCAGGCCATGGGATCAACTCCAGAGGCCTTTTTTAGCCTGACCCAGGACCACGGGTGTTTAAATATTATCGATTTTTATGCTCACGGTCCTGCCCGGATCCAACTGATTAACGGGCCGAACAAGGTTCAAGGAATGTAAGTGGCGCAGGAGGTATCTGATTCCCAGGCCGACACCCTGGAGACGGACACAGCGGGGCGGTCGATTA
>JAZGHI010000296.1:0-6930 GCA_036480955.1 Candidatus Adiutricales bacterium | reverse complement strand
CTAGACCCATGGCCGCGGCGATGCCGATGGCCGGGGCTCCTCGAATGACCATGACTTTAATCGCCTTGGCCACGTCCCGATAATTCCGGCACTGGAATATAGTTTCCTTCCAAGGCAGTTTCCGCTGGTCGATCATCAGCACACGCCCGTCTTTCCATTCAATGGGCCTAATCATTTACGACTCCCTGTTTTTTTCCCTCATCTTTTAATAATTGATACCGACCCTGTCCCGAACCACGGCCATGGTCTCTTGAGCTATCACCCTGGCCTTGTCCGCGCCATAAGTCAGTATGTCGCGGATATTATCCGGGTTGGACATCAGTTTCTGTCTTTTATCACGATGAGATTCGAAATAATCCCAGATTGCTTGAGCCAGCTCTTTTTTTACGTCACCATACCTCAACCCGGGGGCCAGATATCGCGCCCTTAAAGTTTCGATTTCCTCATTAGTCAGAAAGAGGCTGTAGATGGTGAAAAGTGAGCATGTATCTGGATTCTTAGGCTCATTAACCGGGGTGGAATCGGTCACAATTCTCATCACTGTTTTATCCAGCGTGTCGCGGTCAGTGAAGATGTCGATGGTATTATTGTATGACTTGGACATCTTCTGGCCGTCCAGACCTGGAATTACGGCCAACTCCTCGCTAATCTCCGGCTCGGGCAGGACAAATGTCTCACCATAAGTGTGATTAAACCGCTGGGCCACGTCGCGGGCCACCTCAACGTGCTGTTTCTGATCCTGTCCCACGGGGATTATATTCGACTGGTAAAGAATGATATCCGCGGTCATCAAAACCGGATAGGCGAAAAGCCCGTGGTTCGGTACAATTCCTTTGGCGATCTTGTCCTTATAAGAATGGCAGCGTTCCAGAAGGCCCATGGATGTAACGGTACTCAAGATCCAGGTCAGCTCAGTCACCTCTTTTACATCCGACTGCACCCAGAAATAACACTTCTCAGGTTCCAGACCAAGCGCCAGAAAGTCGGCCGCCGCGGCCAGGGTGTTTTCACGCATTTCATCCGGGTTGGTTATAGTGGTCAGGGCGTGGAGGTTTACAATAAAAACAAACAGTTCGGAGCGCTCCAGATAAGATATCATGGGCTTCATCATGGCGAAATAGTTGCCGATGTGGAGCGAGCCCGATGGTTGAATACCTGAAAGAACACGCATTTTTAAAACTCCTGTAATAGAAACCTGAAAGCAACTGAATTACATTCAACTGAATTTATCAGGTTTCTTCTTTGGTTTCTATCGAAAATAATCCTTCACTCCAGGCGGGTAGAGCGTTTCCGGGATTCTTGGTCACCCGCTGGCAAGGACATGGCCTTCCATACAAAAAAAGGCCGCGAGCTTTATTTGCCCAGGGCCTTAAAAGTCGATAAAACGGCGCACTTAGACCATGGGATTTTTCTCCGGCCAGAGGTTGGAATAAGAATTACAATTTTGATATGAGGCGGTCATCATTTCCTCACGATCATTAATATCATAAAACAGTAACAGCCCTTTTACCCAGGTGTCAAGTAAAAAGAAGTGGTGATTTATCGCCATCACAACCCTGGATTACAGGAAGGTCAGATGATGAGAAAAGATTTTCTCGGCTTTCTCAAAAAAAAATAGTTGTCCATAATTTCTCCTTTCTCAACATGAGACCTCTGCAAAATGAGTAATTTGAGGTCAAATCAAGGAGCACGAAAATTTAAGCCGCAGGAATACTTGCAGTATTTCGAGGACTAAAGCCACTGCAGGCGAAGCCGAAGTGGCAGCTCAAAATTCGAGCGCGACAAAGAGTTGGGCCAAAGGACGAAGTTTTGCAGAGGTCTCAATATATCAATCAAACCATCGCTTCATCTATCTGTGCCTCTCCCTAAAACCGGCTCTTATGGTAACCGCCGTATTTTGTGCAGTGGAATTTTGCAGGGCCATATCAGTTCACATCTTCGAGGTGTTAACCATTATTTAATACTACAGATCATATATATTGGTTTATTGTAAAATTTGTAAAAATTTCATATACTGAAACAGTGCCTTCGTTTCATTTTCCCGACGGCTCGTTCGGGAGGGAGTGTATTTTAAAGTCCAGATGAGTCCCGACAGCATTAAAAGAATCCTGGAAAGGGTAAAGACAGGTGAGTCTTCGGTTGACCGCGCCTTGAATGAACTTAAAATTCTGCCCTTCGAGAAGCTGGATACCGCCACCGTAGATCATCACCGCCATCTGCTACAGGGTTATCCTGAAGTCATTTTTGGTGAAAGCAAAACGTCCGAGGAAATAGTGAGCATTATGGCCAGCCTCAGGGCGGCGGGAGAAAACATTCTGGTAACACGATTGGTCCGGGAAGCCGCTTCTGTGATCGTCAACCAGTTCCCTGAGGCCGAGTATCATGACCGTGCCCGGTGCCTTACTCTTATCAACGAGCCTTTTAAGGTTCCGGGACGGGGTAAGATTATGGTCATATCGGCCGGAACCAGCGACGCGCCGGTGGCGGAAGAAGCCGTTTTGACCGCCCAGGTTTTAGGGCATGAAGTTGACCACTTACGGGACGTTGGAGTAGCCGGCTTGCACCGCCTCATCGGCCAGTTTGACAGGTTGGAAGGGGCCGGTGTTTATATCGTCGTGGCTGGCATGGAAGGGGCCTTACCCAGTGTCATCGGAGGCCTGGTGGACAAACCGGTCATCGCCGTGCCGACAAGTGTAGGTTATGGGGCGAGTTTTGGTGGGCTGGCCGCTTTATTGGCCATGCTTAATTCGTGTGCATCCGGAATAGCCGTGGTAAATATCGATAATGGTTTTGGGGCCGCGTATCTGGCGGCATTGATAAACCGAAAGTGAAACTTTTTGATAAAATAATTAAGACCAAGAAGGGGACCGCGGCCCCCGCACATCCTTCCGTTCCGCCGGGAGCCGAAACCAGAATCGACACGTCGGCTGAAAATATTCTTTATAGAAACTTCCGGGCTTTCCAGAGCTACAATAACGCGAAAATAGATTTTTTATATCAGCTTCTTCCTAATCGGAAGAAGGTTGTCTACGACTTGGTTCCTTTATTTCTGCAAATATCGGGCGCGGGACTGCTGCCCTGCGAAGACGCTTGCCGGTTCAGCCCGCACGGTGTTTACGGTTTCGAGCTTTCTGCTCGGATATCATCTTCTTTTCAAAGGGCCTTTCCAGGACGCAACCTGCCTGAAGCCCACCCCCAAGCCAAACTCGATCCTAATCTGCCGGTGAAATCCATTAGTCTTATCGGGAGCATGGGTTCCATAGCTCAGGGTCCCAAATCCGACTTTGACTACTGGATTTGTATCGACCGGGCCAATTTCGACGATAGACAGTATTCTTTCTTCATAGAGAAACTGAAGGCCGTTGAAAAATGGGCCGATGAATTCGCCGGGGCGGAAGTCCACTGTTTTCCCTTAAGTGTAGATGCCGTAATCGAGAACGATTTCGGCGAGGTGGATTCCGAAAGCTCGGGGACAGCCCAGGGCATACTGCTTAAGGAGGAGTATTACAGGACCATGACCCTCGTTTGCGGCCAGGTCCCACTCTGGTGGGCCATGCCGTCCGGAGTAAACGACGAGGAATACAACCGGTTGAAAGAGGTGATGGCCCAGCCGAGGATCCTCAATCGTAATGAATTCATTGAACTGGGCAACGTCTATGATATTTCGCTGGGTGAGTTTTATGGGGCCGCGATCTGGCAGATCAACAAGACCATCAACTATCCCTTTAAATCGGTACTAAAACTGGCCCTCCTTGAAGAATATCTGTTCAGTCAGGGTAAGAGGGGCCTTCTTTGTAACGAACTCAAAGAGAGACTTCTTTCAGGGGTGGATGATACCCGGTTGATGGATCCATACATGCTTATGTTCGACCGGGCCAGCGACTTCTTTGTTGGGCGGGAAAGATACGAGGATCTGGATTTACTACGCTGGTCGCTCTTTCTAAAATCCGGAGTCAAATTAAATCTGGCCGACCACCGCCGGAGTGACCTGCCCCGTAAAAGTCAGGTCATGGTTAATTATGTCCGAAAATGGCAATGGAATCACCGGCTGGTGGACAGGCTCAGTAATTACGAGCATTGGTCTTTGATGGATGTGCAGGAATTTAACGAAAAGATCAATCGGTATCTCATCCGCACCTACCAGAAAATAACCAAGGAGCTACGGAATCAATCCGAGGACATCCGGTTTTCGATAAGCCCCAGGGACCAGACCATCCTGGGCAAAAAATTATTCGTATTTTATTCACGCCGAACGAATAAGGTTGAGTCCATATTAAGTGTGGGTGAAGAGCCGCCGTCTCTCAGGGGCTTGACCCTTCAACAGAGGCTAAACGGCCAAAAAAATAAAAACTGGTACGCTTATAGAGGATTATTTTCCAGGGAAATAATCGATGACGGTGAGGCCGAGCCGGCCTTACTTATCAAATCAGCCTTTCTGACCGAAATACTGGTCTGGCTGGTTAGTAACAGGATCTATAAAGCGAATACCGCCATTAATATAAATCAGGCGCTGGACCACCTGCCGAATTATTCTACCCTGCCCCATATACAGGTTCTTCTGAAAGCCATTGAGGATTTTTTTATACCCATAAGAAATCAGAAAATTGAAGAACGTGAATTGCTCGAGCCTCCTAAAACCGTTAGAATGTTCATGGCTGTAAATATTGACGTACCGGAGTGGAGTAAAGAAATTGTCAACACCGCCATATGTCACATGAACAGTTGGGGCGAATTGTTTTTCAAGGGTTATCATTCAGATCAAGGTGTCTACGTGGCGCGCAACTTCATTCAGAAATATTATGCCTATAACTTGACCGGAGCCAGAGAAAGCTTGAGCGTTTTTCTGCCAAGACATGCTTTCCATAGCCAACTGAGCCTTAAATTGAACAAACGTTTCGGCTTCAAGGTCATCTAATCCCGACTTAGAATTCTTCGCTTGACCTCCTGAACCTTTTCCCAGGAAAAACCTGGTCCCCGAAAAGGGAAAAAAGAATTGTTGTGATAAAGGGGCTCGGCTTCAAGGTCAAATTCCGAGTGTTTTTTAACCTCATGCCATAGGATTGTGCCGGGGATAGGTGAAAACTCAGAAAGGCAGGGGCGGGCGCCTTGAGCCTTAACCGTCAAAGCTGTTTCTAAAACCTCGTCAAAAGATTGCTCCGGCAGCCCGTAAAGAAGATAGACCCCGATTTGCTGAGAGCTGAAACCAGCCTCTACCAGGCTGTTAATGGCCTGCTCGAACTGGCCGGTTCTAACCTTTCCTCCCCATTCAGCCTGCTGCTCCCAATCGAGCGTTTCTAAACCCAACCGCAACGTTTTAAAACCAGCCTTGAACATAAGCCTGGCTAGATCCAGGTTGATCGAGGCCACATGAAGGCCGTTCGGGGCGTGAAAATTCAGATTAAGACCCCGGCCTAAGACGCCTTCCAGGATAGGCATCAAGTGTGTTTCGGCTTTAATGAGTAGTGCGTCGTCAAAAAAGGTAAAATCACTTATCCCAAAAGTACGATGTCGGTCTTCGATTTCGGCCAGAATGTCTTCAACGGGCCGCTGTTCAAAAAACGGAAAAAGGAGGTTAGAGGCACAGTAAGGGCAGTCTCCGGGACACCCCCGCGAGGTTAGCAAAGGAGCGAAATCGAGATCAGGATATAGGTCCAGGGCCGGCCATACTTCAGACCATGAAAGTTTCTTGGAAGAATCGTAGTTTCCATGGTCTTCCAGCAACGCGTTTTCAAGTTCAAAAAAGCTGGATTCCACCGGACCGGAGATGACGATGTCCGCCCCTGAATATCTCCGGGCATGGTCCCGGCAGAGGGTGGCATAATTACCTCCCAGTATAATTTTCATACCCGGCCATACTTCCCTAATCAATTCTATCACCCGGTGGACGCCTGGGTACCAATAGGTCATTACAGAGGTCACTAAAACCAGGTCGGGTTTAAGTTCAATGGCAAGTGGTTTTAAAAAAGCCTCCTCCGAAAGCCCGTAACGGGCGAATCGCCGGGGTGTGCTCTTTAGTACTTCAGGAGTGGGCATTACTTCCCGGCGCCAGTGCCCGGTTCCTCTAATCCTGCCCGCCCGCGCTCCATGACCGGAAGCATCCGGATGCAGGCGGTCCATGCAATCCACCAGACGAACGTCATAACCGGATTTTTGAAGAAAAGCACCCAGATAGAGCAGGCCAAGGGGTTTGGCCCAAAGATCAAACGCGGCAAAGTCGTATATCCAGGGATTAATCAGGAGAACTCGAGGGCGCATGACCATTTAGACACCCGAGAAAGAACGGCTTAAACACCCGCCGGCATAAAGATTAAATTTTGGTTCTTCTCCAATTTAGTTGGAGAACAGGGTTCGAGGATTCAAGGGGTCAAGGGTTCAAGCGTTTGTTCAAGCGCTTGCTCACCAACGATTTTATCTGAGAGGCCAGACCGTATCTTTCTTCTTTTGGAAATTTTTTTGTTATTCCATAAAGATCCAAACATAGTCCGTATGACTTTTGCCAGACTTTCAGATCTCTGTAATTCTTAAGCATTTCACTCGAATCCTTAGACCCTTGACCCCTTGAATCCTTTCAAAATCAACAACTCTTTTGGAGATGATTCTAAATTTTAAATATTGTGTGCCTGGCCGAGTATGAGTTAATCCTGGCCGGTAGCCGCCTTCTCTACCCGGATACCCAATTCCAGCAACTGCTGACGATCGACAGGGCTCGGAGCACCGGTCATAAGGCAGGTTACCTTCTGGGTCTTGGGAAAGGCGATCACGTCCCGGATATTCTTTGTCCCGGCCATGATCATAATAAGCCGGTCGAATCCCGGAGCTATACCGCCGTGGGGCGGAGCCCCGTACTTCAGGGCTTCCAGCAGAAAACCGAACTTTTGAGAGACTTCCTCTTCACCAATATCCAGGCACTTAAAAATCTTTTCCTGGATA
>JAZGHI010000295.1:0-4478 GCA_036480955.1 Candidatus Adiutricales bacterium | reverse complement strand
CTCTGTTTCGATACCCTCGGCTCCATCGCGAAGCCAGGTCACGGGCCGGTATTCACGGGCTACGATACCTTCCTGCTTGAACTTCGGATATCCAAGCACCATGGTCGTGATCACCGACCAAGGCGGTTCGATGCCCACCTTATCCGCCACCAGCGGAGAATTGGCCGCTCCGGCCAGGAATCCAACCCAGCAGGCCTTGATCCCCAGCGAATTTGCCACCAGGTTCATATTCTGGCCGCAAATTCCAATGTTCAACTGTGTCCCGCCTATGGCCCGTGAATCCGCGGCCAGAAGGATTACGCAGGGGGCATTCAGAGAGGGAGGCAGGTATCCTTTGACCACGGAACCCATGCCGCCAATCATCAACCGGGGATCAGCTATGTTTGGATTTCCCTGAACCATGGCTTCCATGTTTTTTACCTGCTCATCGTCCCGGTACATATTGTAAAGCCCGACCAACCCGGCCACGGTGGCCTCGTCCATGGCTTTTATCAGATCACGGTTAGTGATTACGTAAAACCGCCAGGGCTGGCAATTACCCGCGCTGGGAGCAAACCGGCCGGCTTCCAAAACCCTTCGGATAATTGTATCCGGTACCGGTTTATCCTTAAAATTCCTCACACTCCTCCGTTCGAGCACGGCCCGTTCAATGGCGTTCCATTCGTCTGGATTACCGTCGGCATCCAACGGTTCAAGGGGCAGCTTGGCCGGCAAAGGGTGGGGCGAGGTGGCCCAAAATCCATCATCGACATGGTATACCTCTACAATTGAAATAGCGTCAACCGGGCAGGCGACTGAACAGTTATAGCAACTAAAGCACGCGTATTCCGCCTTCAGTCTGGGAATGTCATTTTCTCCCTCTTCCCAGCACTTGAAAGGACAGTTTTCTATGCATAAGCCGCAACCGGTACACAGTTCTTCGTCCACCGCCATAACTCCCATGTGGACGCTATCGGGCCGTAAAATCGACTTTACATCTTCCCAAGCCATACTTCTCTCCTCATCTTAGTATTAGTTTTCATATAAATGAATAGTCCCAATGTTTGATTTACTCATAACCCCGTCTCTCTGTCAATAGGGAGAAGGTAATTCAGAGTTAACTAGGCGATCACTCAGCGGCGGATTTACTAAAAAATTCGGCCGGATCGATTCTAACCGATCCGGCCGGCCAACTGGGTGAGGGTGCACCTTATTCGGCATCTGTCTTGTCACCCGTTATATATTCTTCTACTAACCTATATCGTTTTGTCCATTCGCTGCTACAGTCCTCACAGATGTTTTCGAGGATGATTTCATCACCTTCGTCCTCTTTCCAATCCATGTCAATCTTGCTCGAGCCGCATTGAGGACATTCTAGTTTTACAGACTTGACGAATCGTTCTACGAACTTAACATCAATCATGGTTTCTCCTTGCTATTTTAAAACCACCTCCCGGCGGCGAAATGAAAACTGCCGAATTTCTTTCACCGCTTGACCAGTACTCCTTTTTCCCTGAAATCTTTCATAAATGCAACAGCTATTTTAATTTCTGGTGAGATTTTCATCATCAGGGCTTCCAGTTTGGGATGCTGAAACTAAGAGTCAAACGGGTATATCTATTAGTCAAGCCATGCAAGCGAAAGGAGAAAAAGGACAGCTTTCCGTCCGGGGGAAAGGATTTATAAAAATATTTCATACCATTTGGCCTGAGTTATGCTATTTTTCTCCGAGATAATGCTTAGATCGCTCATTTAATTCAATATGTCAACGTATCAGAAACCTTAAACTTGAAATTTATATATTTTTTTAACAAAACAGTCTTTGGTTAGGATCGGAAACGAAATATGGGATCGATTTTGGCTATCGTCGGCCGGCCGAATGTGGGAAAATCAACGCTTTTTAACCGTCTGGTGGGTTTTAACAAGGCCATCGTCGACGACATGCCCGGAGTAACCAGAGACAGAAACTACGCGCAACTAACACTTAAGGACACTACGGCCACCCTGATAGATACGGGAGGTTTCGAACCCGAGAGCAGCCTGGGCATACCGGCCCTTATAAGATCCCAGACTTTACTGGCTATCGAAGAAGCGGATCTGACGATTTTATTGGTTGATGGCAAGAGTGGGTTAAATCCCCTCGATTACGAACTGATAGATATACTCCGGCGTTCGGACCACCCTTTTCTCCTCGTAGTAAACAAGATTGACGGCCCGGAACTTGAATATAACCTGGCGGATTTTTACAGCCTGGGGATTGAACCTGTCCTGCCCCTTTCCGCGGCCCATGGCTATGGGATCCATGACTTTCTCGATACATTGGATGAAATGCTGCCGTCAGGAGAGGAGGCCCCGGTTAATGAGGACCTGATTCGTGTTTCCGTGATCGGCAGGCCGAATGTTGGCAAGTCATCTTTAATCAACCGGCTGATTGGTCAGGAACGAATTTTGGTCAGTGAGACTCCCGGCACGACCAGAGATCCGGTGGATATCACCATTGAAAGGGATGGCCGTCAATTCATGTTCGTTGATACGGCCGGAATCCGGCGTAAAGGCAGGGTCTCTTTTAAAATTGAGAAGTTTGCTATCGTCAGGGCCCTGAAAAGTCTAGAACGTTCTGATATAGCCCTTCTGCTGATAGACAGTGTGGAAGGATTAACCGATCAGGACGCCCATGTGGCCGGATATGCGCTTGAACGCGGCAGGGGTTTGATCCTGTTGTTCAATAAATGGGACCTCGTGGAAGATCGACGTACCAGACAACTGGAAATTAGGAAGCAACTGGAACTCAAGCTCCGTTTCTTAAGTTACGCCCCTTATCTGACCGCTTCGGCCAAGACCGGGCTTAGGGTCGAAAAAATATTCAAAGCCCTGGAGCAGGTTTTTTCACAATATACAGCCAGGGTTACCACCGGTCAACTAAACCGGGTCTTGGAAAAAACCCTCAAGGCCCACCCGCCGCCTTATGTCGGACGGCGTCGTTTAAAGTTTTATTATGCCACTCAGGCGAAGAGCAGGCCCCCAACGTTTGTCCTGTTCGTCAATCAACCGGGCAAGGTTCACTTCTCTTACGAACGGTATCTGGCCAACAGTTTCCGACAGGCCTTTGGGCTGGATAAGACCTCTATAAAATTGATATTCCGGCCGCGTCAGAACCGAAGGAAGGGTAAAGAATAGGATTATTCAATGGCCCGGATTGGTAAAAACACTTTATCGTCCTATATTTTCAGCTTGGGTATTTTTTGTTTACTAGTTGTCTTCACCAGTTGTCAAAAAGATGAAATACCACGGCTTAAAAACCGTGGATATATATATTTCGGCCTTGTTGTACCTCGGAGTGGACCCCTGGTTAAAAACGGTGAAGCCATAGTCAGGGGGGCGGAACTGGCCGTGGAGGCCATAAATAAAACTGGCGGGATAAAGTCTAGACCGGTGAAACTCCTGATCAGAGATGAAATGGAATATAAAACCGATCCCAGTTTCGGCGGCCTGGCCAAAGACCCCAGAGTGACTATAACCATCGGTCATCTGCTCGAACGCGCGTTCGAACCGGCCCGCGTCCTTTATCTCCAGGCAGAACATCCGGTTTTACTGCCGTTTTTAAGCGGTGACGATGTTTCGCGTTCCGGGAGCGGCCTTTTTTTCAGACTTCTATCCTCAGATTCCGATCAAGCACAGGGGTTGGCTGAATATGCCCGCGACAGCCTTAAGGCAGGCAGTTATCTCGTCGTCCACTCTCAATCGGAATACAGTCTCAAACTTGCCCGGAAGTTTGCTGAAATGGCTGGTGTTGAGCAATCGGCAATTGTCAAATTAGTAGAAGCGCCGGAGGAGACGGCCGATGTCTGGGGCTTTAAGGGTATTATGAAAAAAATGAAACCTGACATCGTGTTTCTGGCCGTAAACGGCCGACTCGCTGTTTCCATAGCTAAATTCATTGCAGAGAGTAAGATAAAAACCACGGTCATGGGCACTCAGGTTTTAGGCTCCGCGGATGTCGTAAGTTTTCTATTCCGTCTTTCGTTTTCAGCTTATTTGAGCCTGCCAGAGAATAAGAATAAAATTGACCATGACTCTGAAAAATTTTACGAAAATTACCTGGCCCGGTACCATTTGGCTCCCAACTGGCTGGCGGTCTTGGCCCGCGACGCGGTTTATCTGGCCCGGGAAGCAGTCAACCGAGCCGGTGACCGGCCGGAAATGGTGCGAAATTATCTGACCGGTCTCGATAAGGCTGAAAAAGCATTTCAAGGTCTTTCCGGGAGTCTGCATTTTGCACCGGAAGGCCAGGGAATTAAACCGGTGGCCATCGTAAAAGTCAGACCTTCATTGATTAATAATCTTCCTTGACCGGAAGGAGTTCTCGTGCTTGCTTGTACTATTCTTTGTGAGAATACGGCTGGCCGGCCAGGAATTATCGGGGAATTCGGCTTTTCCGCTTTGATCGAACACGGTAAAGAAACGATTCTTTTCGATACTGGCTCCGGTAAAGGTATCAT
>JAZGHI010000294.1:0-8347 GCA_036480955.1 Candidatus Adiutricales bacterium | reverse complement strand
GCGGGCTGTCGGAAGGCACGTCTCCAAGGCCCTCTTTTATTTCCAGACTCAAATCCACAAACCTGACCTTACTTCCCATTACAAATTTCCTCCAAATTTTCAGGCTGAAGATGCCTGGCAAAAAATCTTGTTTTGTTCCCGATAAAACACGTATTTAAAAATTGTACAACGGTCTGGTTTACGTTAAGGTGTCTTGAAATCTAGGCCTGTTAAAAAACTCTGTCAAGCCAATTCCGCGTTTTTGGACGGACAAGCTCGTTGTTACCGGAAAGGCTACCAAACGGCATCACTATTAGAAAATCTTGGAGCAAGGAAAATGGTACTCCCGTTAGAAGGCATAAAAATTCTTGACTCGGCCCATCAATACCCAGGCCCTTATTGTTCCATGCTCCTGGCCGACTTGGGGGCGGACGTCCTGAAAATCGAGAAGCCCGGCACCGGGGACCCGGCCCGGCAGGCGCCTCGATTTTTCCAGAGCATTAACCGCAATAAAAAAAGCCTGACCCTCGATCTGAAGAAACCGGAGGCCAGGGAAATACTATACCGTCTGGTTAAGAGTTACGACGTATTCAGCGAGGGCTTCCGCCCCGGGGTAAGTAAACGGCTGGGAGTGGATTACGAAGTTCTTAAGAAGATCAATCCCGCCATAATTTACTGCTCCATATCGGGCTACGGTCAGGAAGGCCCCTATAGGGACCGGCCGGGTCATGATCTGAACTACCAGGCCATGTCAGGTATGCTCGGAAGCTTCAAGGATCGGGATGGAACATTTACTCCTCCAGGTGTGGCTATTGGCGACCTGTCCTCGGGCATGTTTGCCGCCCTGGGGATTATGGCGGCCTTAATGGCCAGGGAAAAAATAAAACAAGGACAGTATATCGATGTCTCCATGTCGGACGGCCTCTTGTCCTGGATGTCCACCCAACTGGGCGGTCTGCCTTCGGCCGGCGGGGGAATTGGCGGCGATCCGGGTTATGGCATTTTTAAGGCCGGTGATGGCCGGTCCTTTACCTTGGGTATCGCCCATGAGGATTGGTTCTGGGAGAGACTTTGTCTGGCCGTCGGTCTTAAAGAGTATAGCGCGTTAAATGGGTTAGAAAGAAGAAAACAGAGGGATGTTCTGATTGGTAAACTGAATGACATCTTTCTTGAAAAAACCAGGGATGAATGGGTGAGGATTCTGGAGGCGGCCGACGTCCCTGTTTCGGCCATTAACGAACTGTCTGAGGTGCCGGAAGACCCGCATGTAAAACACCGGAAGATGATCCAGGAGATTACTCTTGATTCGGGTGACCGGATCAGACAAGTCAGTTTTCCGGTCAGGCTGTCCCGGACACCCGCGGAAATCCGCATGCCGCCGCCGGCCCTGGGTCAGCACACTGAGGAGGTACTGAAAGAGGCGGGATATTCAGACGGCGAGATAAAAAAATTCCGGGGAGATGGCTGTATCTGATTTCATGTACCGTACCACGTCGTTTTCAAATGTTTACCGCGGTTCCTGATCACTCACCCGCAATGGCGCGAATCTGGTATACCCCCTTGCTCAAGGCTACCACCTCACCGGATTCGTCTTTTAATTCCCCCTCCAGAACATAGTCGGCTTTGCCGTTAGCCTCGGCCTCGGTCTGGATCCGGTCAACCTCATCCTCAGACATGGTCATCTCGAGGGTTATATCGGTGGCGGCCGGTCTCCGAAACCGGATCGACATCTCTTTTACTATGGGATAATATTTTGTGACGTCAAAGCTGGTGGAAAACAACGTGCCGCCCGGGACTTCCGCCAGGGTAAACAGGGCCCCGGCGTACATGATGCCGATGTGATTCTCGTTTCCTTTAAGAGGCGCTTTAAGTTTGACATACCCCGGCCTGGCCTCGATTGTCTCAAGCCCCATGTTTTCAATAAAGGCCACACGCCGGCCGGAAAATTTTTTAAGCGTATCAGCCGATATGTCCATTGGATTATCTCCTTCCTTTTCCTTAAAAATTTATTTGGTCAGGTTCTCGAACCGGTTGATGTCGTCTCGGACCACGTCCAGAGACAGACGCCAGAAGCTGGTCGAGCGGACATCTATCTCAAAACGGCCGGCCAATTCAGCCGCGTCAAACATGCCTGTGGATGACAGCAAGTCAGTGTACATGCCCCTGAAACCGTCCGGGTCCTTCTTGTTTCGGGCGTAAAGGCCCAATCCGAACAGGAGGCCGAACATGTACGGGAAATTGTAAAACGACCGGCCCGGACTGTAATAATGGGGTTTTACCGCCCACATGTAGGCGTGATACGAGTCCGGGTCCAGACCGTCTCCGTATGTTTCTTTCTGAGCTTCGACCATCAGACCGCACAGCTCACTGGCCGAAAGTTCCCGGCCGCGGCGTTTCAAAAAAAGGTTCTGTTCGAATATAAACCGGCTGGTTATATCCACCACCACCTGGCAGGCGTCCTGGAGGTCTGCTTCGAGTATGGAAAGCTGTTCTTTGGCATCGGCTTTTTCCAGGGCCGCGTGACGCACAATGGTCTGGCAAAATATGCTGGCGGTTTCGGCCAACGTCATGGGAGTGCCCCGCTGAAGCATGGTCCGGTACGTCAGATTGAGGTTATGAAAAGCGTGTCCCAATTCATGGGCCAGAGTGCTGACTCCTCCGAAGGCCGGTTTGAAGTTGGAAAGAATACGGGATTCGTCCTTTTGAAGCCACATGCAGAAAGCCCCGTCACGCTTGCCCGCTCTTGGTTCAGCGTCCACCCAGCCTTCGGAAAAGGCCCTTTCCGCCAGCCCGCTCAAAGAGGACGAGAATGCGCCGAACTGATCAATGATAAACCGGGTGGCCTGCTCAAAGGACCAGACTTTTTCATTATCGCTCAAGGGCGCGAAAAGATCGTACCAGGATAAGACGGGCAGGTCCAAAACCTTGGCTTTGGCCTTTAAATAGCGCCTGAAATCCGGGAACGATTCGCGGGCAGCCTCCATCATGGCATCGAGAGTCTGGCGGTCGATGTGATTGTCAAAAAGGGCCGCGTCCAAAGGTGTCTCCCAACCTCGTTTTTCAGCCAGGGTATTTACCTGTCCCTTGATACCGTTCATGGACGCGGCCAGGGGCACGGCGGCCGCCTCCCAGGCCGAGATTTCAGCTTCATAAGCCCGGCGCCTTACCTCGCGGTCCGGATTCGAAGCCAGGTTCCGGATGGCGCTCATGGGAAGTTCCTGAATGGTACCATCCATCTCGATGGAAACGCTCAACTGCGAGCTGAAGTTACCATGCAGCTTGGCCCAGGCAGCGCCTCCGGACAGGTTCAATTCGGCCGCCAGGGCCTCTTCCGCCGGAGCCATCATGTGTGCGGCCTGTCTTTTGGCTTTTTGTATAAAAAAGGCATGGCCGCGCGCGGTCTCGGAACGGTCAAGCAAGGTATCCACATCCAGGGATCCGATCCAGGCCAGAAAACGGTTCCTGAGCAACTGAAGATTCAGATTCCTCCGGTCGAACTCGCTCTCTTTGGCCTGGGCCAGATCGTTCCTCGAATCTGTGGATACGAAGCTGTAGATATAGGATTCCAGGGTGCGGACTTCCCGTATGACCTCATTATACAGGCTAATAATCTCCTCGAAGATCTTCACGGTCTCCCCGGTTACGGCTTTTTCTTCCCAAGCGGAGATATGGTGCTTATCAAAAAGCCGGACCAACTCGTCAATAGCCTCGGACGCCTGATTGAAACCCTGCTCAAATTCTTCCGAATCCAGGCCGGGGTATAGAACGGTCATGTCCCAATGGGGTAGCTTATCCGTCATGTTTCTCTCCGTGTAAGAATTATATAATGAGACCTCTGCAAAACGAGTAAATGTAAGTCAAATCGAGGAGCACGAAAATTTTAGCCGCAGGAATACTTGTAGTATTTCGAGGACTAAAGCCACTGCAGGCGAAGCCGAAGTGGCAGCTCAAAATTCGAGCGCGACAAAGAGTTGGGCCAAAGGACGAAGTTTTGCAGAGGTCTCATAATGCGTCTATTCCTTAAATCGAACAAATTGATCAGGATCGCGACCGGGTTGAATTTCGATATAATCATGACCAGGCCCTCAGTCTCCCTGTCAGATTTAAGTCAACAATATAGATATCAATCCCGGATTATACGGACCGATGAATAAATTACCATGAAAACCGGGTAGGTAACAAACACTATTGGCCACATATCCCTGTTACCTGACCTTCATGTTACCCATGTTTGAGATTACGACACCAAGCCAATTTTTCTTGATCTTTTTTCAGGAGGGGCCTATAATGGGTTCACTGAAAGCTTACCTTCGAGTAACACTCGGCGTGGTGATGTTTCACCAAACTGGAAAACTCATAACAATGAAACAGATAAATCAGGTAACCAAAGAAACTTCTATAACGCATTATGACTTCAATCCTCCCGTTGTTGTTGTGTTTTTTTATTGATCGATTTGATTCTACTACAGGAATGAAAATGGATACAGAAACCAAAATCATGGCGGCATGTCCAAACTGCCATTCCGAATATCGCCTACCGGCCTCATTTGAGGGAAAGCCGGTTTCCTGTAAAAAGTGCGGCACAAAATTCAAGATATCTGTTCTCTCGGCCGATCAGCAAAAACCGCCCCCACCAGATACGGCCGAACAAGCGGCCATCGAAGAAATTTCACCTGACGAGTCCTTTCTAATCTTAGGTAAACTGGTTCTGCAACATGGTTTCATTACCAAGGAACAGCTCAAAGAGGTATTATTATTCCAAAAGCAGGAGAAAGAAAGCGGCCGGCCGCTGCTCTTGGGACAAATCCTTCTCTCAAAAAAAATGATCTCTCAAAACCAACTGGAATTTATCTTATCGGTTCAAAAGCTTCAAGAAACCAGGACCCTGGATATAAAATTTGGCCAATTGGCCGTTATCAACGGTTTTGTCACCCGGGCAGACATGAATCGAGGCCTTGAGGAACAGAAACGAATATTTTCTGAAAAAAAGGCCATTGCCCTACTTGGGGATATCCTGATCAACTTGGGAACAATGACTGAAGATCAGCGCAACGCTATACTTGCGACGCAAAAACGCTTTCAGCAATTACCTCCCGACACAGGAGAAGAAACAGAGGCCTATGAAAGCGGCGAGGAAGAGGAACGCCCGCCTGAAGAGGGTGAGGAGACCGAGCAGGTTAAACACACCATCGAGGAGAAGGCTGAGGAATATGGAATTGATATTACGATCTCAGAGGACAGGTTCGAAGCCTTGCTTGCCTTAAAAAAACGGGATGATCTGAATAAAATTCCTATTGAAGATATTAAAAAATTACTTGAGGCAAAAAGAGTAACATTCGGTATTGTAGATGATAATGTTATTATTGAATACCTCCAAGCCAAACCCATTCCCGGCACCCCCTTAAAAATTGCCCAAGGCCAAGCGGTAAAACCGGGGCAAGACGCAAGAATTAACTATGCCTTTGATACGGACCCGTTAAAAATCGGGGTCATTAAAAAAGGTGGCGCCATTGACTTCAAAAGCCGGGGGGAAATTCCCCAGGTAAGGCCAGGGGATCTAATCGCGGAAAAGATTCCGGCCCTGCCGGGAACACCGGGAACAGATGTTTACGGCCATACCATCCCCGTCCCCAAGTCGGCCGACGTTCTTCTTCGATGCGGCTCAGGCGCTAAAAAAGATGAGGATGGCCTCAAGGCGTTCGCCGAGCAAGGCGGGCAGCCTCAAGTCTCAGTCGATGGCGTACTCTCTATCGTGTCCGAGCATTATATAAGAGGTGACGTGGGGCTTGAGACCGGACATATTGAATTTGACGGTCATATTAATGTCTCCGGATCAGTTCAGGACGGCTTCCGTGTAAAGGGCGGAAAGCTTTCAGCTAAAGAGATACTCAAGGCGGAAATCGACCTCACCGGAGATATTGACCTTACCGGCGGAATACTGGGCGCCCACATAAAGACGGGCGGGAGTATCAAGGCCAAGTATATTAACGGCTCAACCATTGAAGCCTGGGGTGATGTTGTGGTTGAAAAGGAGGTCTATGATTCCACGATCGAGGCCTGCGGTAAATTCGTTATTGACCAGGGCAAGGTCTTAAGCTCCAGGATCACGGCCAAGAAAGGGATTGAAGTGGCGGACATCGGGTCGGATTTTTCCAACCCATGCACTCTGATGGTAGGGGTTGATGTAATTGTCCCCAGAGAGGTCAAAAAAATCAAAAAAGAGATAGGGAAGATGGAAAAAAGACGTGAAGAGCTTGAATCCCTTATAGAGGAGGTCCAAGAGGAATCCAGTCGATTAACTGAGGAAATAGTGGAGTTTGCCCAGGTGCAGGACCAGTCCGGCGTACAAAAACGGAGCCTGGAAGAAAAGATAGAAGAATTGCGGAAAACAGACCGCGAAGAGCAGTTGAATAAAGCAGAAAAATTTATCGAAGGCCTTGATAATAAAATAAAAAAGGCAAAGGAAATAGTAGAGAAACTCTCCAGCAGACAGGACCAGATCACGGAAGAGGAGGAAGGCCACCTAAACGAGATCGATGGTACTGAAAAAAAGATAGAAAAAAAGAATGCCGAAATCCAGAGGCTGATAGAATGGTCTGATGCTGAAAAAGCGGTGGCCACCGTAAAAGCTTCAGGTAATATTTTTCCAGGCACTATCGTAAGGGGGGCTCATACTTCACTCACGCTTAAAGAAAAAAACCAGTACATTCTTCTCAGTGAGAACAAAAACACCGACCCCGAATCAAAGGTCGAGTGGGAGATAAGTATCTCAACCTATAAATAGCATTATATGCGTTGTGGCCGGCACCATGAGGCATAAGGAGAACTCTTCATCGGATTTCGGCCCATCTGAAAAAAAATTCAATCATCATCCCCACACAACTGCTTTGACCGCCAGATGCTTAGCGCTTCGCACATCACCGCATCTAAGCGAAGAGGCTTTTCGGCCTACATCAGCGTTCGCATGTACGCGTGTGGACGGATCAGGAGCAGAGACTTTTCAAGGAGATCGGTCGCCGGCTGGCCGATGCGCTAAGTACCCTGCTCTATTCCCGGGCTCTACGCAAGAGCGAAGCGAGGCATCAATGATGAAAAGAAAAATCGCTCCCGAAGAATTGAGAAAAATCCTCAAAAACCATAAAGAATGGCTTGTAAGGAAAGGCCGCAGGGGTGTAAAAGCCGACTTCAGAGAAGCCAAGCTCGTGAGAGCAAAGCTCTGGGGAGCCGACCTCCAGGAAGCCGACCTCACGGAAGCCGACCTCACGGAAGCCGACCTCTGGGAAGCCGACCTCAGAGAAGCCAAGCTCACGGGAGCAAAGCTCTGGGGAGCCGACCTCATGGGAGCCGACCTCAGGGGAGCCGTCCTCGGTGGAGCCGACCTCAGAGAAACCAAGCTCATGATAGCAAAGCTCTGGGGAGCCGACCTCATGGGAGCCAACCTCACGGGAGCCAACCTCTGGGGAGCCGACCTCTGGGGAGCCGACCTCAGAGAAGCCGACCTCCAGGAAGCCAACCTCAGGGAAGTCGACCTCAGGAAAGCCGTCCTCGGTGGAGCCGAGGACTTGATTATCGAACAACTCTCCAAAGTGAAAACTCTATATCAGGCGAAGTTAGACCCAGAACTCGAACAAAAAATCAAGGAGAAATGTCCCCACTTATTGGAACCACCGAAAAATGATGATGAGAGTGAATAAGGGGCAATCTGTCATTGATCGAACGAAAGGTAAGCCATGAAACCCTGGGAATCCATCTTAAACTAACTCAAGGCCGAAGGCTGGAACTTGGGCTATGGTCGCATATTCGAGGTACCATATGGCCTTTTATGGATGGTCGATGCGAAGTACTACGGGACTGGGCGGCATTTCTTAGTAAAGGCGACCACTCTGGATAGGGCGTTTGAGGGACTGGAATCTTTGATAAGGGAGACGGAGCCTCCAAGGCGTTACACCGTTTAAGGGCTCCGCCCTGGAACGAGGAAAAGGTGAGTATTTACACGAAATAGCCTTTTTTAAAAGTTTTTAAGAGATGGTTTCAAAACAAACGAAACGTCAGCTGTCATCAATCGAGACCAGGTGAAGCCGCCCCCTTCATTTTTTCTTTTTTTTACCGTTTATTAATATCTATCCATGAGATTTTTACATCCCCCAGGCTTAAGTTCTCCTTATTTAAACCGTGGGAGATCCAGGCCGACCCAGGCGATGATGTTTCTTTGAATCTCGTTCGAACCGGCGCAGATGGTGCTGCCTATGGTCCGTTGGTAGCCGTTTACCATGGTTCCGCTCATGGGTGACCACCTGGAGGCCTCGATCTGTCCGTACAAGCCGAAAATCTCGGTGGCCTGATTGGCCATGCGCTGGTTCAGTTCCGA
>JAZGHI010000293.1:0-4378 GCA_036480955.1 Candidatus Adiutricales bacterium | reverse complement strand
AGATCATCATCAGTTTCGGCTATGTTCTCTATGAGTTGTTCTCGCCAGTTCTCTACTGTCTCTGTTAGATCCTCAGGCACCTCCGCCTGGTTGAATTTACCCGTGCCTTCCTCGTATATATAAGCCTTTTCATCCAATAGATTTACGATCCCCTTGAAATCGTGTTCCGAGCCTAGGGGGACATTGACGGGGACACACTTCAGTTCAAAGGCCTCAGAAAGCTCATTTACGACCTTGAAAAAATCGGCTCGTTCACGATCCATCTTATTCACAAAGACCACCCGGGCCAATTCCCGGTCCTCGGCGAATTCCCACACCCGCTCGGTACCGACTTTGACCCCGTCGACGGCGTCCACCAGGACCACTGCGCCGTCCACGCCTTGAAGACAGGTCTTGGTATCGTTGATGAAGTTCTCGTCCCCAGGGGTGTCAATGAAGGATATGGTTTTTTTCTTCCAGGGGTAGTGATGAAAGGCGGAACTGAGGGAGGTTTGCCGTTTGACTTCTTCCGGTTCAAAATCAAGATTACTGGTTGCTTCATCCACGCTGCCCAGGCGATTAGTGACTCCTGTCAGGTATAGAAAAGCCTCGGCTAAAGATGTTTTACCCGCTCCCCCATGCGATATAAAAGCAATGTTAAGAATTTGGTCGATGTCTTTCATTTCCGCTCCTTTGCTCTCACGGAGATAAATTTAAAGAAGTAACTTTAGGTTGTCGCTGATAAAAAGTCAAGGGAAGAAAATACTCGAATTTATTGCGCAGACCCAAGTCTAGGGTACGGCTAAAAGAGGAAAAAAAGATAACCTTTTCATGAGGAAGCTATTTCTTGCGGGGAAGCGGGTTGGTGTGCTACTTATAACCAAAGTGGAAAACCCCAAATTGAGGATGACATGAAGAAGAAAGATTTTCATCTATCACGGCGGCAGATGGTCAGCCAGCAGCTAGAGTCGCGGGGGATAAGGGATAAAAAAGTTTTGGAGGTCATGGACCAAGTACCGCGGCATCTTTTTGTGGAGGAGGCTTTGGCTAGCCAGTCTTACGATGACCGTCCACTGGCCATCGGCGAACAGCAAACTATTTCCCAGCCCTATATTGTGGCTCAAATGACCGAGGCCCTCAATTTGACCGGGAAGGAAAAAGTGTTAGAAATTGGAACGGGATCGGGTTATCAGACGGCTATACTGGCTGAGCTTTGCCATAAAGTCTGTACAGTCGAACGTTTTCGTTCTTTGATGCTCAAGGCTAGAAAAGCCCTCGAAGAGCTGAACTATTTTAATATCCTTTATCGGGTTGGTGACGGAACAAAAGGTTGGAAGGAAGAGGCACCCTTTAAGGCCATAATCGTTACCGCCGGGGCTCCGGCCATTCCCCAGCCTATTATCGAACAATTGGCTCCATTGGGCCGCTTGATTATTCCGGTGGGCGAGGTGCGTGGTTCTCAGATGCTGCTGAAAATCGAAAAGACTAAAAACGGGTCAATTACCCGAAAGGAGCTCGGGGCATGCCGATTCGTAGACCTGGTAGGGAATCATGGCTGGTCCGAGAATGATAACGGAACGTTCAGATGGTAACGGCCGATTTGGCCAGCCGGCCTTTAATCGCGGTATGCGGCGGCGGATCGACTGATCCGAAAAGGGAATTACTGGCTCGTGAGACCGGACGAATACTGGCCGAACGCGGGGCCATCCTGATATGCGGGGGTCTGGGAGGAGTGATGTCCGCGGCGGCTCAAGGGGCCAGAGAAGCCGGCGGACTGACCGTAGGCATTCTACCGGGAATGGACAAGGCAGAGGCTAATCCTTATATCGATCTGGCTTTGGCTACCGGCTTGGGTCACGTCCGCAACACAATTATCGTACGATCCGCGCAGGGAATCATAGCCCTTCCGGGTGAATCGGGCACACTGTCAGAGGTTGCTTTTGGCCTTACCATAAAGCGTCCGGTGGTAGGACTCCAGGCCTGGGCCGATATTGAAGGTGTCCTTCCCGCCACGACCCCAGCAGAGGCTGTGGAATTGGTTCTAAAGCTGCTCTAAAACCTCCAAGAACCGGAATCTTTACGGTGAAATCGATCCACTAGTATCAGCCGTCATGGCTGCAGAGTCTAGGGATCCATCCCCACCGGTTATTGATAATTGAACCAGGCCGGGGATACAATAAAGCGAAACCAATTATAGTTTACCATTTATTCATTATGTCCTGACCTGCCAAACGAACCACTTCATCTTCCATGTCATGCCAGCGTTTGCCGATCAGAAAAGCCAGGTTCTGCATGAAAACATACCCAATATGAGGTTCCCTTTCGAATAACGCGGTCACGTCTTTACTGGATAGCTCGAGAAGTTCGCATTGTTTGTCTGCGACAAAACATGATAGCGTGTATAGATAGGGAGGTACAAAAGCCGACCAGCCAAATGTACCGCCCCGAGTAATCGATGAAATGGCGGTATCTTTGGAGGCTGGTCGCCCGGGCAGTTCATACCTCAATTCAATGCGGCCATCAATGACGAAACAGAAATACTCGGCCTTCTCGTTTTCAGCATAAACCCGTTCGCCTGGGCCAAATGTCTTGGGTACACAACATTCCTTAATCATTTCCAGCTCGTTTTGGTTTAAACCTTGACAAACGTCAACAGTGGCTAAAAAATCCAGGTCAATCATGATGGCCCCCTTTCGATGATTTTAGTGTGAAGCTGTTTTGCCTCCGTTATCCGGAGATAACAAGGCACCATCGATACATTTACAGATTATTTAATAGTATCCTAAATGTTTAATTATTTCCAATTTAATGCACAATAAGTACATAATATTTACGATAAGTATTGATCTTATTTGTGAAATAAATCTTTATATATTGATGAATTTTGGAATACTAGATGTACTATATAGGTAAGAATTAAATTATGAATGAAGGATAATAATTTAAGGAATATACGTCCAGAAAAAGGTTTTATGATACCAGTAATATGTTCGATCCCTTTAATCCTGTCTTATCAGATAGTTATATGGCCGGTTAAATACACGGCCGCCTGGCCGGAGATCAAGACTCTTTCACCACAGTCACGGCAGAAAATCTCTCCACCCCGCTGTGAAATTTGACGCGCGATCATTTCTTTTTGGCCGAGTTTGCCTGCCCAGTAGGGAATCAAGGCGGAATGGGCCGAGCCGGTAACCGGATCTTCATCAATTCCCGCACTTGGGGCGAAGAAACGTGAAACAAAATCCACCTCATTTCCTCTGGCCGTAACAATGATGCCTCGCAGTTCGAGCTCCTCAAGCTTTCTCATATCAGGACGAAGCTCCCGGATCTGATCCTCGTTCGAGAAAACAACCAGGAAATCCACCGAACTTAGAACTTCTACCGGCTCCCTCCCCAACCCTTCTCGAAGAGCCGTGGGAGTGGGGCAAGGGCTCGGAGGTTGAGAGGGGAAATTCATCGTTAACCGGTCGCCTGTTTTTTCTACCGTCAAATCATCGCTTCTCGAACTAAAGGTAACACTTTCGAGGGATGTATCGAGGTATTTGAAGATTACATAAGCCGAGGCCAGGGTGGCATGCCCGCAGAGGTCGACTTCAGTGGTGGGCGTAAACCATCGGATTCTGAGAGGCTCCTCTCCGGGTACAAAGAACGCTGTCTCTGAAAGGTTGTTTTCAAGAGCGATAGCCTGCAGGATAGAATCATCCAGCCACATTTTCAGAGGACAAACCGCAGCCGGATTACCGGAGAAAACACGGCTCGTGAATGCATCGATTTGGTAGATTGGAATTTTCAAAACGGTTCAATCCTCCTTAAAGCTCTTCTTTCCGGGGAATTGTCATATTATAGATCCGTTTGAATGGTGGGGCAAGTTTTTTTAAAGTCTGGCACATTGACTTGACATGCTTTCAATGGAACAGATAATATCCAGGACAGTCAAAAACGACCACTGATTGGAAAACAGGGAGGTACTTGTGACCATGATAGACGGGACCGTAATTATTGAGAAAGCCAGATCCTTAGGAGCCTCTTTGGCCGGAATCGCCAGCGCCGAAGACCTCAGGCAGGCACCTTCATATAAAGCCAAGGGGGAGCCCGGCTGGCCCGCGGAAATAAAATCCGTGCTGGCGCTGGCCTTGGTTCATGAAAAGGAAAAGCCGGAACTGGACTGGTGGGACAGCGTTGACGGCAGTCCGGATTCCGAGGGTAACCGTAAGATGGCCCTGATGGCCGAACAAGTGGCCGCGTGGTTGAAAGAGGAACATGAAATTATATCCCACCCCCTGCCTTACCATGTAGATCGGGGTGGTATCTACCTCAAAGACGCGGCCGTGCTGGCTGGTATGGGCATTATCGGCCAGAACAATCTTTTGATTACGCCGGAGTACGGTCCGCGTGTCCG
>JAZGHI010000292.1:0-7490 GCA_036480955.1 Candidatus Adiutricales bacterium | reverse complement strand
TTCTGGCCACTGAGTTCAAACATGACAAAGACGGAGTAAAATTTACCCTTGAATATCCTGACACCTTTCAAGCAGGAGAAACAAAAGCCGAGGTTGAGGTTCTTCGCGCAGCGGGCCCAAAGGGGTTACCGGTTGTTACAGCCAACGTATACAGGAAGGATGGAGAGTCCAAGCCGGAAGAAGCAATCAAACGCGTTATGGCAGTTTTTGAGAGTATCGGAACCGGAGTTGAACTGCTTGGCACTGAGGAGGTTAAAACCAAAGATGGAACTTCCGGAAATAAATTTGAAATAGAATGGATGATGGGGAAAACCATCTTAACCACTAATGGTCTTTATACTTATAAAAACGGCCATGTAGTATCCATAACCGTAACCCATATGGATGATCCTGATGACATTATGGATATCATTGACAGCCTGGTATTTGAATAATTATTAACTCCAAGTTAATCGGTTAAATAAGCAGTAAAGCGGGGGAAGATTCCATTGTGGCAGGTCGTCATGGCCAGGGAAACCAAAACTAATAAAGGAGGTGAAAAATCTTAATCCAATGGCTGAAATCAATTTCTAATCAGAAAAGTTATTCCTGTATAAGGAGCATGAATACATACAGTTATAATAAACTTCAAAAAACAAATATTTGCAATTGACGCAAAAATGTCACTTGACTGTAATACGGCTTTAAAACAAAGAAACACAAAAAAAAAGGATAATTATTAATAATTTATCAATGCCTTTTTGGCTCAATAAAGAAGAATTGGAAAAAAAATGAAATGGTTAGAAACTATCGAATTTCGGTTCGCAGGAAATAGAAACAAATTTTTTGAATCTCGAATACGGAAATTGATTAATGAAGTGAAAAAGGAAACAAGAAAGCAAACAATCCAGTCTTATAGCCGTGTATTGATAGATACGGACTATTGCATTCACCTATTTCATGATTCAAAAAAAGTAGAAAATAGTGGAAGTCCATTGGGTTTACGTCTTGCTTCAGCTTTAAAAGATTTCGGCTTGGTTAATCATAGTATATGGATTGAGATGCAGGGTAAGTAGTTCTTATCAACATTTTTCAAATAAGGAATAGTCCATGTTTAAAGAATTAGAAGAAATTAACTCTCGTCCTGCACCTTTTCAGTTCTATACAGCAAAAGAATTATGGACAAATGAGCATACATCAAAACAAATGCTAGAATACCACTTAAATGAATCAATCGATGCTTCATCTCGAAACAAAAGATTTATTGAGTGTTCTGTGGAATGGATTGTCTTTCATTTTGAAGTGGATAAAGACACAAAAATTGCTGATTTTGGCTGTGGCCCAGGTTTATACACAACTATGCTGGCAGAAAGAGGTGCAATTGTTACCGGCATTGATTTCTCAGAAAATTCCCTAAAGTATGCAAAACAGGTAGCTGCTGAAAAAGGGTTAAACTTAGACTATGTTCTGACAAATTATTTGGATTTTGAAGCAAAGGACAGTTTCGACCAATGCATTTTTCAGTATAAATAAAATGGAAATCAATGAACCCCTGAAAGGAAAGAATAATGAAAAATTTTAAAGGGAAACTAGCCGTGATTACCGGAGCCGGAACGGGCATGGGACGCGAACTGGCCTTACAACTCGTTTCAGAAGGCTGTAACGTGGCCATCTGCGATATATTCGCCGATAACATGAATGAGACCAGGAAACTCTGTGAGGAAATCGCCCCTTCAGGCACACTCATCACTGCCCATGAATGTGATGTATCTGTTGAAGCTCAGGTGGTCGATTTTTGTGACGTGGTAAAGCGCCAGCACGAAACCGAAAGTATTAATCTCCTCTTTAATAATGCCGGGGTCGGAGGAGGCGGCAGCTTTATTAAAGACGACCGCGATGAGTGGGATAAAACCTTCGGCGTATGCTGGTTTGGCGTCTATTATTGCACTCGCGTTTTTTTGCCTTTATTAATAGCTGGCCCCGAAGGGCATATCATCAATGTCAGCAGTATGAATGGTTTCTGGGCCTGTCTGCCCTTCATGCCGCAGACAGCCTACAGTAGCGCGAAATTCGCGATAAAAGGGTTTTCGGAAGGATTATTGGTTGACCTGCGGATGAACGCCCCCCACGTAAAGGTATCACTCGTTATGCCCGGACATGTGGGTACGTCCATTATGTTCAACAGCAACAGGATGCATGGTCATCCCAGCCCATCGGATATGACGGCAGAGGATATGGCGGAAGTCCGTGAAGGGTTGAAGCGTGCGGGGGTACCGGCCGATGATATTGGCGACGAGGAATTGAAAGCCGGGATGCAGCAGCAAATGGATGATTTTCGTAATAATGCTCCGGTCACGGCAACACAGGCCGCGACAATTATTCTTGACGGCGTACGCGATGAGAGGTGGCGAATCCTGGTAGGTGAAGATGCCAAGGTTCTTGACCGGCTGGTACGAGAGTACCCCGAAGAGGCCTACGAGCCATCGTTCATCGAGCGAATGCAGGCTGAAGGATACTTTGGTGGGATGGATTTACCTTAAGGCCCTGCCTGGCGGCGTGAAAAAGAGATTGTTCGACTATACTAGTTCGGGGCCGCGGCTAATTATACAAGATAAAGTAAATTTAGCCATAAAAAGGATGGTGAATCACAATTCTCCGCGATTCTATACCCAAATTTAATATTTTGAATACATAAAGCCTCCGGCTAAAAAACTCGGAGGCTTTATACGTTTGAATTTGGTTTTCAGGTAATCAGTCGTCCGGAATAATTCCCTCTTTACCCGCTTCGGCTGTATTTACCGGCAGCGGGCCGCAGGCGCCGGTTTCAGGGTCCATCTGGTGCCGATAGGAACATTGGGCTTTCTGCGTCTTATACATCCATTCCCAGCCTCGAACGTAATATGTACATTCATCATTAAAACAGACGTACTTCATACGTCCTCCCCAAGTGGTCCAACCGGGCGTCTCCCACTTTTTCATTTTCACCCCGCAATGAGGGCATTCGGTTTTTATTTTACTCATTACTCACTCCTTACACACTCCAAAGCAAAAACTGTATACTTATCCCTTTTGTGCACAAAATTAATCTAAGTCCGTTATAACCGCCTGTCAATCATTCATACCCCTTACCGGAATTAAATTATACTCCATGTTTGATTGAAAGGATCCCCCGAATTACTCTTTCGGCGGCAAAGACTGTCAAGAGACACCCTATTTTACTTGACACTTCGGGTAAGCTGTATTAATTACTAGAAGTTTCAGAAAAGCACAGCAAGGTGCCAGGAAATGTTTGATAATTTGTCCGAAAAATTAAACGAGACCTTCCGCAGATTGAAAGGGCGCGGCAAACTCGATGAAGCCAGCATCAAGGAGGGTTTGCGTGAGGTCCGCTTGGCTCTGCTGGAAGCCGACGTAAACTATAAGGTGGTCAAAAATTTTATCGAGACCATTCGGGTCCGGGCCGTCGGACAGGAGGTCATGAGCAGTCTGACACCTGGACAACAGGTGGTCAAGATAGTTTATGAGGAAATGACATCACTTATGGGAGAAACCCGGCAGGAACTTGATTTTTCCGGCCGGCCTCCGTGGACCATCCTGCTGGTTGGCCTTCATGGCTCGGGAAAAACCACAACCGCGGGAAAACTGGCCAGATACCTTAAAGCCAAGGGCCGTCACCCTTTACTGGTCCCGGCGGACGTTCGGCGTCCGGCCGCTATTGAACAATTGACCATATTGGGGAAACAGCTCTCGGTTCCGGTCTTCCCTTCCCGGCCAAACATGGATCCGGTGGATATATCACGCCAGGCAAAGGGAAGCGCCGGCGAACACGGATGCGACACCCTCATCCTCGACACCGCCGGCCGGCTTCAGATTGACGACGACTTGATGAATGAGCTGAAGGCCATCTCCGGCCAGGTGGAGCCGGGAGAGACTCTGCTGGTAGCAGATTCCATGACCGGCCAAGAGGCTGTCAACATCGCGAAATCATTTAATGAATGGCTTAATCTGACTGGGGTTATCCTGACCAAAGTGGAAGGTGATGCGAGAGGCGGAGCGGCCTTATCCATTAAGGCGGTCGTTGACCGGCCGATCAAGTTCATTGGCGTTGGAGAAAAACTGGACGCTTTTGAACCTTTCCACCCCGACCGCATGGCCTCTCAAATCCTGGGTCAGGGTGATATTCTGACCCTGATCGAGAAGGCCCAGGAAACAATTGACCAGGAAAAAGCCGAGGAATTATTTCATAGGCTCAGGAAAAACGAGTTCACGCTCGAAGACTTCCGGGACCAGATCAGGCAGATCAACAAACTCGGATCACTCGATCAGATATTAGGTATGATGCCCGGTCTAGGCAAGCTAAAGCAATTAAAAGACGCCCGACCGGAAGAAGGTGAGTTAAAAAAAATCGAGGCTATTATCAATTCCATGACGCGTGAGGAGAGATTCGACGTTTCAATCTTGAATGCCAGCCGCCGGCGGCGAGTCGCCAAGGGCAGCGGCACCAAGGTTTCGGACGTGAACTCGTTGATCAAAAATTTTCTTCAAACTAAAAAGATGATGAAAAAGGTGACCCAGGGAGGAATGAAGTCATTTGCCAGGGGTATGTTCCCGATGTAGCTGGTTGAAATTTTGACTGGTTTCTTGAAAAAAATACTATATACTATAATATTATTGAGGTAAGAGACTGAGAAAATGGCTGTAAAGATTAGACTAACCCGGAAGGGAGCGAAGAAAAACCCTTTTTACCGCATCATAGTGGCCGATTCCCACGCTAAACGTGATGGGAGATTCATTGAGGTAATCGGGACCTATGATCCACTCCAGAACCCAGCGAAAGTGACGATTAAGGAAGACCGACTCAAAGATTGGCTAGGTAAAGGTGCTAAGCCCACCACAACGGTCTCCAGCCTCTTGAAACGGGAAGGGATCAGCCTTTAAGACCCTTCTCATCACGGTCAATTCGAGTAGCGTTTCCGTCGCTCACGGGGTTCTGTATC
Source organism: Candidatus Adiutricales bacterium (assembly GCA_036480955.1). Taxonomy (GTDB): domain Bacteria; phylum Desulfobacterota; class Desulfarculia; order Adiutricales; family JAFDHD01; genus JAZGHI01. The sequence continues at coordinate 2,514 of JAZGHI010000292.1, read as the reverse complement.
AAGTTCTTGACTGAGGCTAGCCTACCTAAGATTATACAGGGCTGAAATGACGGAGGTGCGGGCATGAAAGAATTAATCAAGTACATTGCGCAGTCACTTGTGGACCAGCCGGATCAGGTGGAAGTGACCGAAATTGTGGGGGAACAAACCTCTGTTTTGGAACTGAAAGTAGCGAAAGAGGATTTGGGAAAAGTAATCGGCAAACAGGGGCGGACGGCTAGGGCCATGCGAACCATTCTCTCCGCGGCTTCAACCAAGCTTAAAAAAAGGTCCGTCCTGGAGATTCTTGAGTGAAGTAGATGTCTGATGACCTAGTGGTTATCGGCAAGGTAACTCGCACCCACGGGTTGCACGGGGAAGTGCGGGTTCTGCCTTATTCGGCCGAGGTTGATTCGCTTAACCACTATGAGCGGCTCTACTTCCAGACCACGAACGGAGCCAGGGAATTATTGACAATTGATTCTCTACGGCCTCATAAAAATTTTGCTCTTTTAAAACTCAAAGAGGTTCACGGCGCTGAATCGGCCAAAAAATTAGTCGGGGCGGATGTCTTAATTGAGAGAGTTTGGATGCCCCCTCTTGAGCCCGATGAGTACTATTGGGCCGATTTAGTAGGTTTAAAAATAATAGACCGTGAAGGCCGTAATTTGGGACAAGTAAAACGGCTTCTAAGCACCGGAGCGGATGATCTTTTGGTAGTCGAAAAGGATCAACAGGAATACTATCTGCCCTTCCGGGAAGAAATCATCTGTTCGGTTGACCTTGATCAGGGCCGTATTTCAGCCTCCCCTCCACCCGGCCTGCTCGAACTCTAGCCTTACCTTATATTTCTCAATCTGGTATTATTAAAATGCGTTTCGATCTGGTTACACTTTTTCCTGATCTGTTCGATTCATTTCTTAGGAGTAGTCTGATTGGCAAGGCCCTCTCCGGAAATGTCTTAGAAATTCGTCTGGTTAACATCCGGGATTTCACGTCCGACCGTCACCGAACCGCGGACGACCGGCCCTATGGCGGCGGTCCGGGAATGGTCCTGATGCCGGAACCATTAGCACGGGCTATAGAGTTCGCGCGTGGGAATGAGCCTGAACAGGCTGAATCCCGGACCGCGCTTCTCAGTCCCGCCGGCCGTCCTTTCGACCAATCAAAGGCCAAAGAGTATGCGGCTTTAGATCACCTGATACTAGTCTGTGGCCGGTACGAAGGGGTGGATGAGCGGATCTGCCAGACCCTAATCGACGAGGAGATATCTCTGGGAGATTTTATTTTATCCGGAGGGGAAGTCCCGGCCATGGCCGTGATAGAGGCTGTGGCCAGATTATTGCCCGGATTTCTGGGAGCAGCCGCATCGGTTAACGAGGAAACCTTCAGTGATGGGCTTCTGGAATATCCGCAGTATACCCGCCCTGATTCCTTCCGGGGTCTGGATGTGCCGGAAGTACTGCTGTCCGGCAATCACGGGGCCATCAATACATGGAGACGCAGGATGCGTCTCCGGAGAACCTACGAACGCCGGCCCGGTTTATTGGCTGAGGCAAAATTGACTGATACGGATCGTAAATTCCTGGCGAAGCTCGATTCCGAACAGGGATCCGGCGCAGGGAATAAAAAGAGCTGAACTCGATAGGCGAGGCAACGAAGTGGCCGACGTTTATCTGGCTTTAGTGCATCATCCGGTTTATAATAAGCGTCGGCAGGTTATAGCTGCGGCTTTAACCACCATTGATTTGCATGATATGGCCCGTTTATCGGCCACTTACGGCTTGAGCGGTTTTTTTCTCGTTACACCGCTGGAAGATCAGATCAAAATAGCCCAGGCCATGATAGATCACTGGTCTGAAGGGTGGGGCCGAGAATACAATGACACAAGGGCCGAGGCTTTACGTCTGGTATCCCTAACCAGGGATATTGGGGAGGCTAAAGAACAAATAAGAAGACTTTCAGGGGCCGACCCCATGGTGGTCGCGACTACGGCCACAGATGGTCCGGGGCGGATGTCTTTCACGAACATGAGATCTTTGTCGCTCCGGAAGGACCCCATACTATTAATTCTGGGCACGGCCTGGGGGCTGACGGACGAAGCCATGGCCGCCTGTGATATAATACTTGAGCCCATTAAAGGGCCGACTGGATATAACCATCTGTCTGTAAGGTCAGCAGCTGGGATAATCCTTGACCGACTGCTTGGCATTAGATAGATGTATGAGGCACGGAGGAAAAAATGGATCCGATAGAAATGATTGAACGAGAACAAATGAGAACTGATTTGGCCCCTTTTCAAGTTGGTGATACAGTTAATGTCAGCGTGAAGATAAAAGAAGGGGAGAAGGAGCGTATTCAGGTCTTCAAGGGTGTAGTCATTCGTAAGCGTTTAGGAAAGACCGGGGCAACCTTTACGGTCAGGAAAGTATCATACGGCATCGGTGTGGAGCGAATCTTCCCAATGAATTCACCGCTCATCGAAAAAATAGAGGTGGTTTACCAAGGCCGGGTGAGGCGCTCCCGGCTGTATTA
>JAZGHI010000291.1:0-3241 GCA_036480955.1 Candidatus Adiutricales bacterium | reverse complement strand
AGCTAGATACACTGCCTGGGCTTAGGGGAGCCAATCGTTCTCGCTTTTCACGAATAGCTCCAGTCAGCATATCTTGAGACCTCTGCAAAACGAGTAATTTGAGGTCAAATTGAGGAGCGCGAAAATTTAAGCCGCAGGAATACTAGTAGTATTTCGAGGACTAACGCCACTGCAGGCGAAGCCGAAGTGGCAGCTCAAAATTCGAGAGCGACAAAGAGTTGGGCCAAAGGACGAAGTTCTGCAGAGGTCTCATCTTAGAGGTTAATGGTGGCTTATCGGCCCGGAGTGTATAACCGTTTTCCAGCGGTTAAAAAAGAGAAGGCGGAGCCTGTATCGGCCCCGCCTCGGATTAAGTTAGATCGAAGTTTACGTCAGGTAATTCTATCTTTTATACTTAACCACACCCTTACCATCCACGAACCAGCTAAAGTGGGTGAACCAGTAACCATCCCCTCCCTTCCAACGGTATTCTGCATTATAGCCGTGTACGACATTGTGCGTAATGGTCGTATATTCAGGAAAAGTCATCCAGACGTCAGCATAATCTTCGCGCAGGACTTTTACCAGTTCCCAGTAGATCTTCTGCCTCTTATCCTGATCGAACTCCAGTCGGCCGGCCTTGGTCAGCTTGTCAACCTCCGGATTACTATAACGGCCGTAGTTAAAGGAACCGTCAGAGAGATACATCGCGGTAATCAGCAGATCCGGATCAAATATAAAGTAATAACTAGAACCGGCCAAATCATATTCAAGATTTTTATCCCGGTCGTTGTAGGCCACGTCATCAATAAAATCCACTTCCCATTTAATACCGACCTTTTCCAGCATGGTTACCATGGCCACTGAAACAGCGGTGGTGGTGCTGGGCAGATGACCCTTTAAGACAAGACCGTCTTTGTATCCCGCTTCAGCCAGTATTTTTTTGGAAAGCTCGGGGTCGTATTCAGCGGGTTTCAGGTTCGGGTTATTAGCCCAATGTTGATAGTGGAATGGACCGTTGGCCCGAAATCCCAGGCCAAAACCAAGGCCATCGATAAGAAGTTGAACGTCAAGGGCGTGGGTTATCGCCTTGCGCACCCGAATGTCCTTACATGGACCACTGGACGTATTGAATTTAAGTCCGGTCCAGGCGTTCCCGGGATCCCGGTAAATCTGATAACCCTTATCGTTCCTGACCATATCATATTGCTCACCGCCTATGCCCAGGGAGTGAATTTTCCCAGCGCGAAAGTTGGCCAGACGAATAGACTGGTCAGGGATCACCATATAAATTCGGCCATCAAAGTACGGCATTTCCGGCATATCGATGGCCTTTCCGAACCACCAGTCCGGATTTCGTTTCATCTTAAGGTAATTGCCCGGTTTGGCCTCTTCGAGCATGTATGGCCCGCTCCCAACCGGGTTGGTGTCGAGTTTCTTGGCCCCCTTGGCCAGTTCTTTGTAAGGAGCCAGCTCTGCCGCGAGCTTGTCCGCTTTTTTCCGCAACTTTTTAGCCTTGGCTTTAGCTTTTTCCGTTGCTCGACTGGCAGCAGCCTTTTTTTCAGCCTTTACGGCCTTGGCCTTGGCTTTTTTTAGTTTCCTGGTCAATTTTTGAGACATCATCAGAGCCCTGTCCGCTTTGAGGGCCTTGGCTGATATCATAAATGCCGGGACGCTGGCCATGTTTCCCTCAAACCCTATCCAAGCGGTTTTCAAATTGAACCGGACCGTGTATTCGTCAACCACCTCTGTCGATTCGAGCTCTTCAATCCAGGCCCTGGTCCAGGCCCCGTTACTCTTATCCTTGATCCAGTCCATCTGGTACTTGACGCCTTCGGCGTTAAAGGTTGAACCGTCGGTATACCTGATGCCCCTTCTCAGCTTCATTATGACTTCCGTGGGTTTTACAAACTCCCAGGATTCGGCCATAAACGGGATGGTGGGCAGGGTGGTCCCGTCAGGGACAATGAGCCGGTTATAAAGTTGAACCATGGCCGGCCAGTCATTGACCGGCCAGTGATTCGGGTTCATCAAACCGATATAATAACTCGTGGCCGAACGAAAATATCCGCCCCGTTTCGGTTTGCTCTTAGACCAGTATTTATCGCCCCAATCCCACCAATCCGGTGTGTTGCCTTTCCAGTCAAATTTGGTTACCTCTTCCTTTTCGGCGGCGGTGAGAGCGGCAGGTACTGTTATCAAAACAGCCGCGAAAGCCAGAAGTATTCCCGCGACAATCAAGTGTTTCTTTACAGATCTCATCCTATGCCTCCTTACTCATTATTGAATAAAAATAATAAGTTACATAACAACGTGTTCCTGCCTGAATTTGAACTGCCTGTCAGGTTCGTATAAGTATTGCTGTTATTTTAAATATGAACAAATGGTGTGATCAGCCTAACACATTAATCGGGCCAATACAAATTTTTAGGATAGAAAGACTTAAGAATCAGGAATAACCGAAACGGCTTAAGCTCCGAGCGTTTCGGCTCCAGTTTTTCTCGACTTTAACAAATAGTTCCAGAAACACCTTGGCGCCGGTCAAACGCTGGATATCGACGCGGGCCGCGGTGCCGATCGTCTTCAACATGGCCCCTTTTTTTCCGATAATAATGCCCTTTTGAGAGTTTCGTTCAACGTGAATAACCGCCCTGATTCTGACCAGATCCGCATCTTGCTCATCGAATTCTTCCACGGTCACCGCGGTCGAATAGGGCAATTCCTGCTTGGTCTGGACGAATATCTGCTCCCTTACCATCTCCGCGGCAATGAATCTTTCCGGCTGGTCGGTTACCATGTCCGGAGGATAATACTGCGGACCCTCAGGCAGCATGGAGACGATTTCATCGGTAAGGTGTTCCACGTTGTCCCCGTTCAGGGCCGAAATCGGGACAATAGCCGCTAAATTCATCTCCCGGTTATAACTGTCCATGGCCGGCAGCAACTCCAATTTGTTGACTTTATCGACCTTATTGATTACCAGAATGACCGGGGTTTTTTGTTTTTCCAGAGCTTCCAATATCAGCCGGTTGTCCGCCTCCCGGCGATTCAGCTCGATCATAAACAAAATGATATCCGCGTCGGACAGTGTAGCCAGCGCGGTACGGACCATACGTTTATTGAGAAGGCTGCGGGCCTGGTGGACGCCCGGTGTGTCATAAAAGATGACCTGGAACTGAGGGGTTGTCCAGACGCCTAGAATCCGGTTTCGAGTTGTCTGGGGTTTGGCCGAGGTAATGGCGATTTTCTGGCCGAGGACACG
>JAZGHI010000290.1:0-6460 GCA_036480955.1 Candidatus Adiutricales bacterium | reverse complement strand
AGAGATTCCGCCCCAACCGTGCCGAATTCCCAGGTCCGTCCTCCCCTGAACATTTCCAGCATGGACAAGGCCCAACTCCACATGTCGGTTTTCAAGGTAAGTGTCTTGTTTGTAGCCTGTTCCGGTGAAAAATATGGAGGTGTCCCGGCGGCCTGGTCGCTCCTGCCGGATATGACCTCATCCTGGGTTTTTGATACCTGGCCGGAATGTGCCGGGGCGATGGCCAGGCCGAAGTCGGTTACCTTGGCCAATCCCTCCGGGGTAATCATCACGTTGGCCGGTTTCACGTCCTGGTGGATCAAACCCTGGTCATGAGCGTACTTAAGCCCCCAGGCGAATTGAATACCAATGTCCAGAACACGGGATTGGGCCTCTTCGGCTCCACCCTGGTAAAGCAGCGGTGTACCGTCACCTAAATTCACCAACCGCTCGTGCAGATTGCCGCCAGGCACAAATTCAGCAAAAACGCACGGGATACCGTCTACCCTTCTGACATAGTAACAGCTTACGGTATAGGGATGGAGTCCCAGGTTGACCCATGTCTCGGCCTCACGTTCGAAATTCTCAGCCCCGCCGGCCGCTTCCAGCACCTCAGACCTGGGGATTTTGACCGCCAAATCAACGTCCCATCCCTGGTGATGAACTTTGTATACACGGCCCATCCCCCCTTCCCCCAGCAGCTCTATGACTTCGTATGTGCCCAAAACCAGTTCCCCGATGGTCCATTCAGTAGAACCGGTGAAAGAGTTCTGCTGTCCCTTTTTGTTAGATTTCGGTGCGGTTTCGAGTTTTTCGGGGATTGTTGGAGCCGGTTCCTTGATTATTTGAGCGCCGATTTTCACTAGAAACCTTTTTTTACACTTGGCGCACCGGGCCGCCTTGCCGTTCATGGCGGGAGAGATGTTCTTATATCGTGCCCCGCAATGGGGACAAATAACCGGATTCGGCATATAATTTCCTGGGAACCCTTTTTCCCGAACTATAACTTATAATTATGATCTGCTTCAGACTGCCTCAACTATTGCCTGTTTTAGTTCAGCGGCGCTCTGGAACGTGATTTCAGGGTCATCGATCAACGCCCGGTCGATCACTTCGGCCAGCTTCTTGGATATCGAGATATCACGCTGCCTGATGGGTATGGGTTTGGTTTTTAGGACTACCAGCCACAGATCCTCACCTTTTGGAAAATTACGTGGATAGTAACCAGTCAGCAGGTTGTAAAAAGTAGCGGCCAGAGCCCAGACATCCACGTCAGGTTTGGCGTATTTGAAATTTATTATCTGTTGTCTGGGCATGAAGACCGGTGTGCCGGCCACGTTTCCGGTTACCGTCTGACCGCTTAACCCGGCGGTATCAAAAGCCTTTCCCACGCCGACATCGGCTATCTTCGCCAGACGGGTTTGTCCGGAACCGGCCAGGAAGATGTTCCCCGGTTTAAGATCGCGATGCACCAGTCCTTTACCCTTCCCAATGCTTCCATCGACCAGTTTTACTGAAGGCACCTCCACCTTGTGGATATAATCAAGACCGTCCAGGGTTTGGAGAATGATATCCATGGCGATATCCAAAGGCAGGACACCGCCGGATCTGAATTTCAAATTGAAAACGCTTGCTCCATCGCAGTATTCCATAGTGTAAAAAAAGATATTCTGATAACTCCCCGAATCAAACACCTTTACCACGTTTTTATGGTCAAGCAATCGGGAGTTCTCGATTTCCCGCAGAAACAGCATTCTGGCCCTTTCATTCAGGGCCACTTCCGGGAGTAGTATTTTAAGGGCTAGTAATCGTCCTGTTTTGTTCTCTTTCATCAAGAAAGCCGCGCCGGCTGAGCCTTGCCCCAAACCTTTGACAATGCTGTAACCTCGGAGGGAACTTAGTTTTTCATTGCCGCCTGCCGCCAATTTAATGAGAGTTTTGACGATATTTTCGGGTTCCTTGGCGCACTGCCGGCATAAAAATTCATCCTCAAGCTCGCCGTTGTTCCCCAATGTTAATCTTTGTCCGCATTGGGGACAACTTCCCTTTTTTATGGCCGAGGTTTTGCCGCCGATCTTTTCGGGTGCCTGGCGGTTTATTATCATGGTTTCCTCAAACCGTCTCCGGCAAGATGGGCAAAGGACCTTCTCCGAACTTATGTTCGCCTTTTCTATCTCACTTTCAAGTATCTCTTTCTCGCAGGCGCTGCATTTAAACTGCTCAATGACCCGCACCGTGACAGCTACACTACCCAATCTGATTTCATCGCCATCATTAAGTTTATGGGCCGGGAAGGCCTTGTCAGGGCCTTGGCCGGGTGTTTGTCCGGCTGGACGCCGGCCAATATTCACCCCGTTTACGTAAGTGCCGTTAAGACTGCCTAAATCTTGTACATGGATGTGTGGCGGGTTAATATCGAACAGCAAATGACGCCGGGAGACGGTCTGGTAATCCGGTTCATCCGGGACTTTGGCGTCGCAATCCGAACCTCGCCCGACCACGCATCGGGCCGGTTGGGAAAAAGGTCCTATTTTCCCCTTTATCTCTCCCCGACGGACTAGAAGAGCTACACTGGACGCCATCCTAATTTCGACTCCTGTCTCACGATTGAAAAATTCCCTGTTCAGGGCCTAACCCACGGTTATTGATCTTAAAAGCCGGAAGAACTACGTGAAGCAATCACCCGGCGGATCTTTTCAAACACGAAGAGAAACCGCGCTGAGTCGTGTAATATAATCGCTCCATTTTTCGTAATCCTGCGTGGTAAAATCAAAAAAGCTTAAACCGACTACAAAAATATCCCCGGCTTTCTGACAATTCTTCGCCGTTGCGGTCATATTCTTGAGTTCACCTTGATCGCGTAGAGACAAAGCTAAATGAATGATCGTACCAGGCAAAAGTGAGATTTTGGTCTTCAATTGGCATCCTTTGAGTGAAATATCCTGGATTGTGCCTTTCAACCAATTCTCCGGGCCGATTTTTTCCAGATCCAAGTAGAATTCTGCTTCGATCTCAACGGGATAACGTCTTTCAAGCCGTAAATCCGTTCGGTCAATAGAATCTGGGTAACTTAAAAAAGCCAAAGGAAATGGGGATTTCGTAACGCCGATAACCTGGGCGGTGAATTCATAAATGAACCCATTATGTATAAAATAAATTATCCAGACCGTTCCTTCTTCCAGGCGCATGGGCAGACCGTCAACGATGGGGTGCTCGATCACGATATACTGATTATGTTTGTACCCCGCGAAGTTACTGGCAAACTTCGACTTTACAGCCTGAAGCGCGATTGCATTGAAGTGCAAACCCGGTTTAAAGATATTTAGATCATCCATCAGTGGCCAAGGAATCGTCCGTCTTTTTAAAACATCAATCTAGTTACTAAACGTATATTAATGCCTTCTGCCTGTCCTTAAGATCAGAGGTTGGGCGCTTAATCTATCTTACATCAACTGATAATAAATTATGAAATATTTTAACCCGTGTCAAGGAAGAGAAGGTTTTTAGCCTCTGGACGGTAGGATTGTCTCTTAATGAATTGTCTGACCCATCTCGATGGCAAGGAGCAGTTCTTTGGCCTCACTAAAATCGGGTTTGACCTTTAGTGAATCTTCTAGGGCCGTTTTTGCGTTTTTGTAGTCCTTGATCTCCAAATAAACACGGCTTAAATTATAAAAAATATGCTCATCCTCCGGGTGAACACGCAAGGCTTTTTTATATTGTTGAAGGGCTTCTATAAACTTGCCCTGGCGACGGTATATAATCCCTAATCCATTAAAAACATTGATAGTATCTGGATTGATTTTAATGACTTGTTGAAAAACCTCCTCCGCCTCCGAATCCTGACGCCTCTCCATGAAAATCGCGCCGGCCTGCCGAAAATTCTCTTCAGCCAGATCGTTCTGGCCCAATTTGACCTGGACTTCAGCCATCATTTTATACGCCCGGGCGTGTGAATTGTCTATCTGGGTTGCACGCCGAAAGCATTTCAGGGCCTCTTCATACAACTCCTTGATTGAATTAATGTAGCCCATGTTGTAGTAGACTTCCGCGTTTTCGTGTACGGATAAAATGCTTTCAAATGATTTAAAGGCTTCATCATATCGCCCGGCCTTCATTAATTCCAGACCATTTTGATATTTTTTTTCCGCTTCCAGGGCCTCCGGTTCCAATTCTATTTGCAGCGTGTCTTTTATTTTTTTTATGAAGGTATCCTTGAGAAAAGGTCTAATAATTATATCATCCACTCCAGCGCGGCCAACCTGTACCACGAATTTGGGAGAAACTTGATCCATGATCATAATAAAGGGCGTTGAAGAGAACTCCTCGTCATTACGGATGAGTTTCAAAAGCGCCAGGCCTGATATCCGGTGCATTTCCCAACTGCAGATCACCATATCCACGGCGAAACTCTTAAACATGGCCCAAACCTCGGGGCCTTCTTCAGCCTGAAGAATACTTGAGTAGCCGGCCTCTCTCAACCAGGCCGCTTTTTCTTCCAATTCAGCCAGACTATTGTCACCAAGCAGGAGTGTCAGTTGCTTCTGGTCCACAGTTTTCTCCTCTCAAATTAATGACTCGTCATATTTTACACCCGGAATCAGTCGGTGTCCAATATTAATCCGGATCCAGAGCCGATCCTAGGCAAAGAACTCCTTTTCAGATTCCCTAAATGCTCTTTAAAAGCTGTCCGAAGATTATTTTGAATTATTCTCCCGGCAGATCCGGGTGGACCAAAGAAATATATGTCTTCTAGCCTCGGTTTATTTGAAACGAAGACCTGCCCGATGACGGAGAGGTACTTATCTACCTCCAGGCTGTCCTGATCGATCGATAGACTGACATGCATCAATTCACCCCTTATTTTCTGATATATCAGGTCAACCGAGAGTATCTTCGTAACGGCTTTTGGATTTTCCAGGTTAATTATCAACAATAATGGATTCTTCCCGGCCGCTTGTGGACCGGTCCTTCCAATATCATCTTCCTGCTCACCTCCGGGAAAAAGGGAGGAAAGAGTCTCTAACAAATCCAGGAAAGTTTGGAGGCTTAGAGGCCCGGGGCGGGGCAGCAACCTTAACTTCATGTCCGGTTTCCAGAAACGGTTATGTACCAGCCAGGCCGCGGCCCTGGCGGCTTCTGAGCAAGAATACAGAAGCTGTCCTTCGTGTTCCTTGAGGTCGCCGTCCCAGGTTGTCATAATCCCGGTATAAATATCCCAACGGTTTTGCCCAAAAATCAAAGTCAGGACTTGTGGCAGGGTCTCTATTTGAAGTGTCGATGGTATGTCCTCTATTTTGGCCTCGTCCGGTGAGTACCTGGCCAGCATCCTGGCCCGAAGATAAGATAGGTTCTGATCCTCCGGCCTGATGGTTTCAGGATAATCCTCAAGCAGACGTCCGGCTATTTTCAAGTGCAGTTCGAGAAGAAAGTTTTTTATCTCCGCGCCCAGGTCCAGGTGTTCCCGCTCAGACCAGGAGGAGTAATTCAACAGATGATCTGTTCGGCTTTTTCTCCATCCCGATCCAGAGATCAATTCATCCAGCAGCCTGGCCTTAGGGCTCTCATCATCGAGCCGACGAGTGTCGGACAGTCCCTTCACCTTTAAAAATGCGGATAAACGAACCAGATCAAGCTCCAATGGTTTCAGACGATCCCGGGAGAAGGCAAGTACTCGCCTGATGGTCAGTACATAGGGATCTATTGGCAGATCTTCCGGGTGCGCGGACAGAACCGTTCTCTTTAGCGCATCACAGAGCAACCCGGTTTGAAGCCCTGATTCCACTTGCTCCAGTAGAAGTATCATCTTGATGACGGCTTTGAATAGATTGGATTCCGATTTCTGGGACAACCATAAACTCCCGGCCATTAATTCGTGCGGTCCGGGTTGGATTGGAAAGCCTAAATCAATGAAATCCATGGAGTCTTTTTCAAGCCCATCTACTATTTTCTGATAGCCCGCTTCGTCCGTGCCATCAGGCGTGGCCCACCACAATGGTATCCGGCCGGAAACCAGCAGCAATGTCCGGTAAGTCTCTTCTTTTAGTAAAAGCGGAGCAATTTCTCCGATCGGTTCGCTGCCGAGAGCTCCCATACGGTTGGCGGAAAGCTCTTTGATATCAGTGAGATAAAAATGTATCTCAGTTTTATGGGTTTTAAGAGCCCAGGTTGAAATGTAGTCGAGTTTCTCCCTTAGAAGCTCTAGTTCGTCTGAATCGAGCCCATCGGGTTCGAGACAAATCCAGTAATCCAGATCCGAGGACAATGTATGTCCTACGGAACCGGCGCTTCCCATCAGGAGGAGACTTTCGATGAAAGGCTGAGGCGCGGTGATAGCCTTTCGCCAGGAGGAATCGGACCCGTGCCACATTTCACGCGCTAAACGGAGGAAACCGGAACTTCCGAATCCGTGTATACCGAGTGGTGTTTTCTCGGATTCGATATATCCGGCGAAGTCAGGGTGATTTACCTGGAGCAGAAA
>JAZGHI010000289.1:0-2777 GCA_036480955.1 Candidatus Adiutricales bacterium | reverse complement strand
GCGTGCCATTGCCCGGGCCCATAAGGAAACCGGCCTGCCGATAATGCTGCATTCCTATTCGCCTGGCCGGGTGGGATTCCAGCAGTTGGCGATCATGAAAGACGAGGGCGTGGCCATGAACCGCATAAAGCTGGATCATTCCAACGACACCACTGACGTAGAATACCTGACCATGCTCCTTGAAGAAGGGTGTTACCTCGGGCTGGATAGATATCCCGGCTTCAACACCAGTCCCATGGCCCGCACCAAGACCATGAAGGCTCTCATTGACGCGGGTTTCGCGGACCGGTTGTGCCCTTCCCACGACCACAGCGCCATCAGTGTTGACGCGGATAATCCCCTGATCACCAAAGAACAGCGGCTCAAGATGAATCCCCACGGATTCCTGTACATCAAAAACGTGGTTTTTCCGTGGCTTCGGGAGATGGGGGTATCGGAAGATATTATCGACGGCCTCTGCGTAAACGGCCCTCGTAAGTTTTTCGAAGAAACTTAAATCTATTTCACCTATTGGTCAATCCGTATCGGTATTGGAACGGAGACTCAACCAAGTCTGATGGCCTGTTCGGGGCACATTTCCTGACAGCAGAAACAGGCAATGCAGCCTTCGCCGTCAACCTGAGGCAGATCGTCAATCATGGCCAAAGCCGAGACCGGGCACTGGTCGATGCAGACTTCACAACCGGTGCATTGATCAGGATCTGATTTTGGACGAAGCCGCACCCGGCCTTCAAAAAAAGCCCCGCCTCCAGTGGGCGCGTTGGAGGAACCCCTGGCTGACGGCGGCAGTTTATAATCCAAAACGGGTGATAGATCGCCTATAATCTCAATAGAATCCTCCTCAAAATCTCCCAGCCCACGCTCCCTGGCGATCCGCAGGAACGGCAGATTCCCCGGTTCCACCCCCATTAAACGGGCAATTGTGGCGTCCATGGCCAGGCCATTATCGGAAGCCAGTATTTGCCCCACGTCCCGGAGGTCGGTCGAGGCCGGGCCGTTTCCCTCCATGGCCACTACGCCGTCAACGATGAACAAATCCGGCACTCGAAGACGGTATATATCGACCAGCATATCACTGAACCTGGCCGCGTCTCCGGTCAGGCGGTGAAGGTTGGCTTTCAGCGCTCCGGGCAGATATCCGTAGCTGTTCTTCACCGCCCCTGAAATAACCGTCAGCCCGTGTGTCTTGAATTTTGGTACGGATATAACAACGTCCGCGTCAAGAATCGCCCTGGAAATAGTAACTTTATCCAGAAACGCGGGATTGAATTCCACCTCTACGGCGTCAGCCCCGATGTTGACATAATGTCCCCTGGCCGCCTCCATGAGCCCTGTTTCGCGGAAGGTCCTCTCATTGGAGCCGTAACTCATCATTCCCGGATTGTCCCCGACCACGATCTCCTTTGGTTCCAGCTCTTCCAGTTTTTCCACCACAGCCGCAACTACCGCTGGATGGGTAACTATCCCCTGCCCCGCCTCGGAAGCCCTGAGGGCGTTTGGTTTCACCAGCACTTTTTTATTCTTAATATCCAACGGGAACAGGCTGAAAGCCTTGTCCACAGCTTCCCCGCACTCACTATAACCGGCGGGTTCGATCATTACCCGGTGCATGCACGCCTCCTGAAATTGGGAAACATCCGGACGGATGCGATTTTTTCTATCAAAGGTATGTATCATTTTCCTGTATACCGGTCAATGACCCCGAAATTGACCCCGTAAAGGTGAAACACGTTGACGATTGGCGATGCGATAATTTAAAATACCTACAAATCTAGGCGAGGAGGTAATTTTATGGGAACTGTAACCGGTGGCCGTCTGGTAGTCGATGCCCTTAAAAGGGAGGGCGTGGAATATATATTCAGTTTAAGTGGAGGGCATATCAATCCAATCTATCAAGCCTGCCTGGACACGGGAATCAAGGTCATCGATACCCGCCACGAACAGGCGGCGGCGCACATGGCCGAGGCCTGGGGAAAATTGACGCGCAAACCCGGAGTTTGTGTGGTCACCGCCGGTCCGGGTTTTACCAACGCCATAACCGGGATTGCCAACGCCCGCGCGTCGAACACACCCATGATCGTTATTGCCGGGCGGAGCGGGTTGGCTGAAACCGAAAAGCTGGCCCTGCAGGAACTGGAGCAGATAGACATCATCCGGCCCCTGATAAAATGGGGCCGCGTGGTGTACGAACCTCACCGGCTGTATGAATTTACGGCCATGGCTTTCAGGCACGCCATGACCGGAAGGCCGGGCCCTGTATTTCTGGAAATTCCCACAGACATAGTGCATAAGCAGGTCGAGGAAAAAGACGCGGTCCGTCCTGAAGGGTACAGGCCAAAATTTCAGCCTGGAAGTTCAAAAGATGGTGTAACACAAGCCCTTGAGATGCTCAGCAAGGCTAAAAAACCGGCCATCATTGCTGGAAGCGGGGCCTATTTTTCCGGGGCGGATGAAGAACTTAAAAAATTTGTCGAGTTGACCGATATTCCTGTTTTTACCAACCAGATGGGCCGCGGCCTGCTCTCAGATAATGATTCCCGCTGTTTTGGCCTTGCAATGATGGGCGGCGCGGACATCATGCAAAACGCCGATGTAATAATGGTGCTCGGTTCCAGACTCGGGCTCTTCCTTGGTTACGGCCAGGCTCCTCTTTTCCCCGTCAATGCAAAAATAATCCAGGTGGATATAGAGGGCGGCGAGATCGGCCGGAACAGGAAAATTGATCTGGGCATAGTGGGCGATATCAAGGAAGTTCTTAAAGATATGATTGAGCTTTT
>JAZGHI010000288.1:0-2446 GCA_036480955.1 Candidatus Adiutricales bacterium | reverse complement strand
ATCGGAATATCAAATATATGCCTGCGGCAATTTTTTTCGTCCGCCTCGATCTTGAAAAAAATTCCTCATTTCTGGACAGACACTATTTGTAGGCAAGGGCGATCAGTTGATTGCTTTTTGTCTTGTCATACGGTTCGAACCCATAGCCGCCGGAAGTATTCAGGTCAGGACCTGTTAGTCCATGTTGTTTCCGCCCGCACCAATTCCTGCCCGTTCTCTTCACGGATTATGTGATGCAAAAATTTTGACTCTATATCATCCACTGACTGATAAACGGAAATGACCCGATCCCGGGTACCAGCCTCTGCCAAAAAATTAATCTTGAGCTTTGATAAAACCTTTGAATTTCTGAGTTCAAATGGAAGGCTCTCCAGTACCCATTCAATATAGCTGACATTATTAACATGCTGGTTCATATCGAGGTCTCTAAACCGTATCCGGAACCGGCGCTCACCAGTGGTCTGGGTGAGTTCCCCAAGCTTATCCAGGTCATCCGGCAGGGCTCGTTCTGATGCAAATGGCTTAAGTTCTTCAAGAAATCGCTCGATCCTTACCGGGCGCCTGGTCTCAGCGTCGATAACCAGCCAGGCTGAAACCGCGGCTCCGAAAACGCGGTTATTTTCATCCATCAGCCTGAAATCCCGCAGGGCAAATAATCTTTTAATCCCGGAAGGCCACGTTGATACAAGTATCTCGTCTTTCCAACCGGGATAAGCCGATATTCTGAGGGTAAGACGGGAAAGCACCCAGGTGTAGTTCTTATCCAGCAGCTGTTGAATGGCCAGACCGAGGGATAGAGCGTGCTTTGAGGCTGTCTCCTGCATTAAATTGCATAGGGAGAGTATTGAAATTTTACCCTTTTGGTCAAGTTCATGGTAACGGACCGAGTATGGTTCTTTCCAGATATTTGGCATCTCCACAGGCATTCGCGAATCGGGGATGAAATAAGCAAATGAAAAAAATATCAAGACCTTACCGAGTCTGAAATTATAAGAGAAATGATTTCTTGTGTCAAAAGGAAAGAACCGGCGCGGTGCACGGGGAAAAAAATCTGTCCTAAATTTCTAAAGATTCCGGGGTGTTTCCCGCAGACAGCCGGCCGTAAGGTTTTCCAGGGGAAAATACCCGCGCCCCTCAAACGTTCTCCAAACCGGCCGGCAAGTAATTGATGAGCAGGGGTCTCATCATGGGTTGCACATTATGATTTTTTACTCTATTTAGAAAGCTCTATCTTTTATGGTGTATGGCTGTGTTGGCCTCAAATATCAGAACAGGAGAAAATAAGTGGACTTAAAACAGCGACTGCGGGAAAAAGCCCTCGAGCTAGGCTTCGAAGACATCGGTTTCACTTCGGCGGAACCACTGGATTTATACATCAAAGAAATTGAGTCCCGGCCGGAAATGTATGACTGGGTTACGACCGATGATTTTAACACTAGCCGCGGCGCCGGCCTTGCCCGGAAACACCCCTGGGCCGGATCGGTGCTGGTTCTGATCAGAAATTATCATCGCCGAAGATTCCCGGGCCAACTGGTTGGCCGAATCGGAAGATGCTACCAGGTGGACGAGAGGGTGGAGAAAAGCGCCGAACACAAGCGAATAGTGGACTTCTACAAATTTCTGAGCAGCGAAGATATCCGTTTTTACTTTGACGAGGAAACCCCGGCCCGCATGTCCGCTTCAAGGGCCGGCCTGGTAACTTACGGAAAAAACTGTTTCGTTTACGCCAAAAACAGCATGCGGGGATCATCCTGGCTGGAAAGTATTCCTTTGCTGCTCGAGCCCGAGTTGGAGCCGGATGAACCGTCCATCGAACTGGGATGCCCATCCTGGTGCAAAAACGCCTGCCTAGCCGCCTGTCCCACCGGTGCATTGTACGCGTCCAAAAAAATGAACCCATACAAATGCATCGCTTATAATTCTTACTACGGGTCGGGCCTCACGGCCATGGAACTTCGAGAGCCCATGGGGGTCTGGATCTATGGATGTGACCGCTGCCAGGAGGTCTGCCCCCGTAATCAAGGCTGGTTGAACCAGAATCTCCCCAAAAACCAGGCTTTGGAAGACCGGGCTGACGATTTCCGGCTGGACACTCTTCTTCACATGGATGATGACCACTACCGGAACAAGGTCTGGCCCCTGACTTTTTATATTTCGCGGAAGAATATCGCCAAGTGGCAGATGAACGCTGCCCGAGCCCTGGGAAACCTGGGCGACGAATCATACATCCCGTCCCTAATTGAAGGCCTTTCGTCCAATCCTGATGAAATTGTAAGGGGCATGTGCGCCTGGTCCTTAGGCCGGCTGGGAGGGCGGAAGGCAAAAGCGGCCCTTCAAAAGCGTCAAAATAGAGAGGATGGTCTGGTCAGGGAAGAAATTTCCATGGCCCTCGAAAAACTATAGCCGATAATCAGAGCGGTTATCATAAACACATTCCGATTGATAT
>JAZGHI010000287.1:0-9564 GCA_036480955.1 Candidatus Adiutricales bacterium | reverse complement strand
GCGGCTAAATCAGCCGAAAAGGCCCGGAAAAAAGCCGCTGAACTGGAAAAACGAGTGGCGGGGCTTACCGAAAAAGCCAAAGGCGCCAAGGATGTGGATCACAATCCGGTCGGTACGGGCAAATATATGCTTGAAGCGGCCAAACCAGGCAATTATCTGAAACTCAAGCGCAATCCGAACTGGTGGTTCGGTAAAAGCGTTGGTGTCCCCGATCTGCCGCACGCGGATGGTGTTTTGATAACAGTCATCCCTGATGAGTCGATCCGGTTGGCCAACTTAAGAGCGGGTAAACTTGATTACATGGTGCTCACATCAACTCAGTTCTTGGACTTGAAAGGTGATCCCAAATTTCAAGTAGCCAGTTATCCTGGAAATCACATGGGTAGTATGGTCTTCAATCACGTGAAAGGGCCCTGTCAGGATATTCGAGTTCGTAAAGCGATATCTCACGCCATTGACCGTAAGGCCTTGATCGTGGGATTATATCACGGACAGGGGATAGTGGCTAGCGGTCCGTACATGTCGATACACTGGTGCCACAACCCGAATTTAAAACCGGTCGAATACAATCCCGAGCTCTCTAAAAAAATCCTGGCTGAAGCCGGTTACTCCAAAGGCCTTACTATAAGGGGTCATATGGGGAGTTCGGCTGGTTCAGTGAGCACAACCGAAGCCATAAAGGCCATGCTGGCCAAGGTCGATATTACGTGGAAGGTAGACTCGCTAAGCGGAGCCGCCAGTTCCGACCGTTCTAAAAACCTCGAGTATGATTTTGCCGGCGGTGGCTGGGCCTTTATTGAAGATCCGGATATGTTGGCCACCGGGCTTTACCATCCTGATGGTGGTTTTAATCACGGACGCACGAATAATCCGAGGGCCGTTGAATTGATTGAGGCCGGCAGGGTAGAACTCGATTTTGACAAAAGGCAGAAAATCTACTGGGAGCTTGAACGGGTTCTCTATGAAAATTACGAGGACGCGTGGATTTCTTATCCCCTGATTAATGTAGCCCGAAGCAGCCGTTTATTAGGCTACGACGTAAACAAACATGTCAAGGGCGGGGAGTTCTACTATTATTCTCATCCCGGCTGGTTCAAGGATGGACGCCGATCGGCGAAGTAGTTACAGCCTGGAGGATATAAAAAAAACCCGCATGGCGGATAGTCTGATCGCAGGTGGTGTGGACGTTGGGTCCTCCACCTCCAAGGTAGTGCTCCTGAGTGGCGATAAAATTCTGGGCTACAGTATCGTGCCCACCGGGGCGGAGAGTGTTAATTCTGCTAAACGGGCCTTAGACGAGGTCCTTGAATCAATAAATCTACCCCAGGAGCAAGTTGGATACATCGTTGCCACCGGATATGGCCGGATAATTGTGCCCTTTGCCCAGGAAACGGTGACCGAGTTAACGTGCCATGCCCGTGGTGGGAATTGGCTGTTTCCTTCGGCCAGGACGATTCTTGACATGGGAGGGCAAGATTGTAAGGCCATCCGATGCGGCCAGGATGGACAGCTTGAAAATTTTGTAATGAACGACAAGTGTGCCGCGGGCACGGGTAGATTTCTAGAGCTAATGGCCCGGGTGCTTAACCTTTCCCTGGATGACCTGGGTGAACTGTCGCTTGAGGCCCAGAGGGAGATAAAAATTAACAGCACCTGCGCTGTTTTTGCTAAATCTGAAGTCACCACCCTGCTCCGAGAGGGTAAGGATAAACGGGACGTTCTGGCCGGGCTTCACCGGGCCATCTCAACCAGGGTCTATAATCTGCTCAGGGGTGTCGGCCTGGAACCCGATCTAATAATAACCGGAGGCATAGGCAAAAACATAGGTGTCGTAAGGATGGTGGAGAAACGCACAGGTTTAAACGCGTTTCTGCCTGAAGAGCCTCAGATTGTGGGCGCTTTAGGCGCGGCCCTTTTTGCCCGGGAAAAACTTTTAACGGCATAGGAGGCGGCAATATGGCTAACTCAACCAGCGCTAAAAAGTATCTTAAGACTACCCTTGAGGTACCCGCGCTTCGCAAGAAGTATTACGCGGACTCTCTAGGGCGGAAGGGGGATCAGAAGGTGGCCTGGTGCAGTAATGGTGTTCCTTCTGAGATCCTGGAGACCATGAACATAAACGCGGTTTATGTGGAAAACTACGCCACGGTTTGCGCGTCGAAACGGCTATCCTCGGGATTCTGCCGCGCGGGAGAACGGGCCGGTTTTTCTCAGGACGTATGCGGTTACGCGCGCATTCTGATGGGTTACCTCTTGGGAGGGGACGATACTCCCGAGCGGCCGTACGGGGGGCTGGCTGAACCGGATTTCCTGGTAGTGAACAGCTACAGTTGCGACTCGCGCATTGGCTGGTTCGCCACCATGCACCAGACCCTTGATATTCCCATATATGTCCTTGATTCCCCGTATCAGCCGGATGGCGGTTGCATGGACGATTCGAACATAACCTATTCGGAATCACAGTTGACAGATTTCGTAGCCTTCCTCGAGGATCAAACCGGCACAAAATTCGACCGGGATAAACTGCGGACGAGACTCGACACATCGCGCCGCGCCTCCGACATTCAGTTGGAAATATACGAGATGCGGAAGGCCGTACCTTCGCCCATGGGGGCCGGTGACGCCTATACGGTGGTCTGGCCCGGGATGTATCTGACCGGCACCAAAGTGTGCGACGAATTCTACCAGCATTTGCAGGCAGAAGTTTCGGAGCGCATTACAAAGAAAATCGGCATAGTACCGGAGGAAAAATTCCGGCTTTTATGGAGCGGACTCCCCTTGTGGTACAACATGGCCCTGCTCAACTATTTCGAAGAGTTTGGTGGCGTGGTAGCTATTGAGAACGCCTATTTTCGTTCCCAGAAGAGCTTGCCTTCCCAGCACGAGGACCCGATAAAAGATATGGCCATTTCTTCAACGATGCGAAGAGGGTACGCCGGTGACATCGAGGATCGTATTCAACTGACTCTGGATATCGTCAAGGACTACAAGATTGACGGGGTTGTCCTGGCTTATAACACCTCCTGCCGGATGATGTACATATTGCAGCCTGAGCTAAAAAACGCTCTCGACCGTTACCAAGTACCCAATGTAAATATCGAATGTGACATGGCCGATGAACGCACCTATTCCGAGGGGCAGATAAAAACCAGGCTCGACGCCTTCATTGAAAGAATGCTCAGTACAACCGCCTAGGAGGATCTATAATGGAGAAACTAACAGGGCTTCGCCAGGACCGGCACCTGATCGCGAGTAAGTGGAAAGAAGAAACCGGCCGGAAGGTTATAGGGGTCTTCTGTTGTAACGTACCTGAAGAACTGATCTACGCGGCCGGAATGCTGCCGGTTCGTATAATGGGCGAACATGAGGATTCTTCCGAAGGCAACCTCCACTTCCCCACGAACGTCTGTCCCTATCCGGTAAGCTGTATCGACCAGGCGCTGAAAGGTCGTTACGATTATCTGGACGGTCTGGTCGTTCCTAACGTGTGCGATATGATCAGGTCCATGTATGGAACCTGGAAATTGAATTTGAGCATCCCCTATGTCTACTTTCTCGAGGTTCCTCAGCGAATTAGTACCGAAGGGGTCGAATTCTTCCGGGAGATCCTCGTAAAATTCAAAGACTCCTTGGAAGATCTCTCGGGGCGCGAGATCACAGACCAATCATTACGTGACGCCATTGATGTCTATAACCGCAACCGGCACCTTCTTAAACAGGCCACGTCTCTAAGAGAAGAAGGTCTGATTTCCGGCTCCGAACTTCAAGACGTTGTGATTTCCAGTATGCTCATACCTAAGGAAGACCATAATGAATTGCTGGTCCGGTATCTGGAAGAGGCGGAAAAGCGCGAGCCGGTCGAGCAGAAGGTGAAGCTTTTTATATCCGCCAGCATGCTGGACGACAACAATTTTCTGGATTTAATAGAGGACTGCGGCGGACACATAACAGCCGATGATATGCCAACGGGCAGCCGGTACTTTTTCTATCCGGTGGAGGATCACGTTGACCCCTTGAAGGCCCTGGCTGAAAGATACCTGGAAAAGATCGCCTGCCCGCGCAAGATGCTGCCTGAAAGGCGCAAACAATTTATCGAGGAGGTTTTGGACGGCGTCGATGTTCACGGGGCCATAATCCACAATCTTAAAGCCTGCGATTGCCATCTTTATGAATATCCTTATCTCAAGGCCGTGCTGGAGGAGAAGGGATTCCCCGTCTTATTCTTTCGCGGGGAGGAAACTGAGACGGAACTGGAAACCCAGCGGGATGACATAGAAGCCTTCATCGAAATGCTTCAAGGGTAGTTGTGAATATGGCTTCGGCAGGTATCGATGTCGGCTCTATCAACACCGCGGTTGTAACGTTGGACAGCGAACGCGTCCTGTCGACGATCATAGTCAATACGGATGATTTCCTTTTAAACCCCCGGCAAATAGTAAATCAGGCCCTTGAAAAGGCAGGGTTCGACCTTGAGAAAATCGATAAAATAGCCGCCACCGGCCGGGGGCGGAAAAGCCTGGACTTTGTCCGGAAAAAGAGCGCCGAAGTTGTATGTCAAGCCAGAGGGGCAATATGGATTAACCCCTCGGCCAGAACAGTGCTGAATCTAGGCGCGGAAAGCAGCCGGATATTATCTGTAAATGAAGACGGCCGGGTATTATCCTTTGCCGCTAACGACAAGTGCGCGGCCGGGTCCGGGTTGTTCTTCGATTCCATGGCCCATCTAATGGACATACCGCTGGCCGACATGGGAAAACTGGCCTTGGAAGCAGAATCAATGGAGGAAGTAAGCAGCCGCTGCGCGGTGTTCGCCGAGTCCGAAGTCATTTCGCACATTCACCGCGGCGTACCCAAAGAGGCTATCCTGGCCGGACTCCACAAGGCGGTGGTTGACCGGATACTGGACCTGACGAGCAAGGTTACTATTTTACCGGAGATGGTCGTTACCGGAGGAGTGGCCAAGAATCAAGCCATAATCGCTGAGCTTTCGGCCAAGCTTGACCTTCAACTGCACCTTCCCCCAGAGCCCCAGCTTGTGGGAGCTGTCGGGGCGGCCCTGTTGGCCTGATCGAGATATTTTCAAGGCCGAGTGATTTATAAGGAGACCCCATATGACCTGGGAATCTGTATTATTGGAAAAAAAGGACCGCCTAGCCACGATCACCCTGAACCGCCCGGAGAAAATAAACGCTTTCAGCGGCGGAATGCGCCAGGAGACCGCCGAGGTCGTGGATGATACCTTATTTCTTATGAATTATTACGCAGGCCCTGCCTTAGACGAATTATGAAATAGGCGGCGGCCAGGATATAAGCCGGCAGGTAGAGCCACCAGGCAAAGGGGTTGGGAATTCCAGTGTAGACCTCGTCGCCTTTGTACTGGATTATATTTTTCCAGTCCCAGCAGAAAGCCACGATTACGGCCAGACCACAGGCGAGTTCGATTACCGAATCTTTCAATCGCCACCTGACATCCCGGCCTTTTGAATCGAAGTAGATAAGAACCGAGCCCGCGCCGAACATGCCCGCCGCGATCAAGGTCGGCGTGATCACCGGTCCCACCCAGGGCAGGGGCACGTAAAACAGAATGTCCCAGGTCATCGGACTGGGCGGCCAGCCGATCATAACGTACAGCCAGATGTAATAAAAAACATCCCAAATCCCGAAAGCGACCAGGAAGAAGCAAATTTTTTGGAGCCTGTTCCTTCCGGCCATCCAGCCCATGGCCAGAAGCATGACCAGTGTAGCTAATTCCCGGCCAAACTCTATCTTTACCAGAAGGTCTATGACCCGCTTGTCTCCCTCCCAGAGAATATTTAAAGGAAAATAAAAGCCGTCTTCAAAGTAAATTTTTCTGAGATAAACCACCACCGCGCTTTCCACCCAGGCAAAGGCCACGGCGAATACCCCGACCCCACACCACCTCTTCAGGCTGTCTTTTAAAACGACCTTACTTTTGTCACCGGTTTCCAAGACGCTCTCCCTTTTCGGCTTCTCATTCATGCTGGATGCGAGGTTTTAAAGAAGTATAGGCGGGCTTTAAAAAGGTGTCAATCACGACCGCACACATCGAGCCTCATAAAGTTTGACAAACTTTCTTAGTATGTATATCTATTAGCTGTCAGTTAAGGAGCATATAAGAATGCTGAAGGTCTTTTTAATCGTTTTGGTAATAATTATTCTTGTCGCGGCCGGGTCGATCGCCACCGGTAAAATATTGTTTGAGCGAAAAATAAACAGGGAAGTGACAGACCTGTTTAAAAATACAAAACAGGTAAAAGCGGCAATAATCACAGAAGAAGAACTGCACGGCCTGCCGGAACCAATTCAAAAATATCTGAGATACGCCCAGATAATTGGCAAAGAGAGGATCGCGACCGTCAGGCTTAAACAAAAAGGTCTGTTCAGGACAAAGCCGGATCAGAGGTGGATGGACCTCGAGGCTGAACAATATTATACGACCCGTCCGCCATCCTTTATCTGGAAAGCGGTCATCAAGGTCGCCCCGCTGTTTTCCATTGCTGGCCGGGACCGGTTCGAAAACGGAAAAGGCCATATGCTGATAAAGCTCCTCTCCCTGGTAACTCTAGCGGACGAGAAAAGCAGGGAAATGGATCAGGGCGCGATGCAGAGGTACCTGGGTGAGATGTTCTGGTTTCCGACCGCGTTTCTGGAAGATTATATTAAATGGGAGCCCATTGATTCCAGATCGGCTCGGGCCACCATGACCTACAAGGGAGTGTCGGCCGGCGCTGTGTTCTATTTCAACGAAAAAGACCAGGCCGTTAAATTCGTTGCTGACCGCTACCGGGAAATGGGTGGGTCTTACACGATGGAAAAGTGGTCCACGCCGGTTTATGAATATAAAGAGATGAACCGCATCAAGATCCCGGTCAAGGGTGAAGCCATTTGGAATTTAAAAACCGGGGATTTCAGTTATATCCAACTCGAAATAGTTGATATTGAATATAATATTCCTTCCGGTTATTAATAATGGTAACTCTGGGCATGAACTTGTACGCATTTATAGTAACTCAGAACTGATACTCACCTGGTATCACTTAAAATAAGGATTTTATAAGACCCGCCGCAACTGAAAAAAATAATGAAATGGTGTAAGCCTTGAAGTACTCCATAAAATAAAACCCGGAAGTCGGGTGTCTGAGCAAATACTCCCGAATTTTTTGCGCCCACGGATTTGGGTTATCCAGCTTGAGCTTTTCCGCGGCCGATTCCGGGCTAAAATCCCTGTGTCCCTTGAGTAACCACTGATACATACACCTGAAATAGCCCCATCCAAAGGGGACTAAAAATCTGGCCGGCCAAGTCTCGTTCAGACCGCCAATCAGTATTCCGGCTAAAACAGTAGAAATGTAAGCAGAAGGCATTAGATCTTCTTTAGTTGAATCTATTGTACCCGGTAAATGCTAACGAAAGCCGACAAAAACCAGATGAATTTCCACGAGTTACAATCGTTCGTTGGCCTGAGTTACCTGGGAGCATACAGAAATTTAAATTGATGTCCGATTTTACGGCTGTTATTCAGGTCTCTTTGATAACTTTATTTCGTAGTACTTCGTCCCTTTATTGGGATTCTTCCTGTAGGCGGGTATCTCATGGAACCCGAAAGATTCGTATAGAACCTGGGCTTTTTTCATGCCTGGAATGGTGTCCAGACGCATTCGATAATATCCCATTTTTAACGCTTCCTTCAGAATGGCCGTTACCAGAGCCCTGCCCAGCCCCTTTTCCCTGAACCTCGGTGGTACGTAGAGCCTTTTCATCTCACAAATATCGTCTTCTATTCTTTGAACCGCCACGCATCCCGCCGGTTCATCATCGAGGCAGGCCAGAATAATAGCCCCGCCGGGAGGAGCGTATTCACCGGGAAGATTCCGGATTTCTTTTGGAAAATCGATAAGCGCCGGGTCATTCGGGCGAGTCTCGAGGTATTCCTGGAACAGGGCCTTTACTTTAGTCAGGTGATCGATATTTTCGACTGTCAACAGTTTCATCATCATTCCGCAAATTACTATATACAGGATTTCCCCGAATTTAAACATGGTCCTGTTGACAGCGAAAAACATTTTATGCCGGGCGCCCTGGACAATCTCCGCATTTTCACCTATCGCGCCCACACGATGCCTAAAAGGATCTTACGAGCCACCCCCGGGGCGTCGGGTGATGAGATTAAAGCAGAACCAGGTCGATAAAATGTAAATCCGTTTTTATCCATTCAAGCGTGATTATTGAAATAAAACCCTCATTCCGGGGCAAGGCCCCGATTCAGGGAAGCCTGCCCTTTCAGGCCTAGGAAACGACGTATATTTCACGCGCTTTTGAGCAGTGTGGACAGGTCGATTCCCTCAATAAGCGGCTTCATGCGATCAAGCCAGAGGCTCACCAATAGCTGAGCGTTCTGGTCCTTGTCGATCTCGAGCGCGCCGAGGATGATCATGACATAGCGGATGGCCACGAGCAGGCCGTATTTATAATCGGCAAGGCATTCCTCGAGGCTGTAGTTTGACACCCCGCCCTCAACAAGTCCGCTGTGGTAAATTGTTATCAGCTCCTCGACCTGTTCCAGGCTGAAAGCGCAGTTTCCTCCGCTCAGGCAGAAGTAGGCCGGGTCGGCCACACCCAGTCCCTGGTAGCAAGTCTGCCAGTCGATGACCGCGATCTCATCCTTTTCACAGTCGAAAAAGATATTGTCGATCCTGTAATCGCTGTGGACCAGAGTAGTAGGCCGTGTTCTGATGTGCTCGTTCATCTCTTTGTTGTTTTCCGCTATCCAGTCAAAAACCTCGTTTTCCTTCTCGCTCAGTTTTTCATTGAAATTCCGTTTTATGACCGGCAGACCCCGCTCATAAAGAAGTCCCATCAGATTGCTCAGTTCAGAATGGGGCTTGAGCCAGTACCTTTCAACTTCAGGGTTTTCCCAGTAAACGGCCTGGGCCAAGCCCCATTGTTTCATGACCTGCTTGGCTTGCTCAAAGGTGCAGCCGTCCCGCTGGTCAACGTAATCCAGATTCTGAAAATCTTCCAGCAGCAGGATATACCGCCTCCTGAGGAGTATGGCTAAAAGCATGAAAAAACCCAGCCAGAGGCCAATAAATCCTTTGGGCAGCTTTTCATAGAGAGCGTAAGACAGGCTGGCCGTTCTCTTACCCATGCCTTTGTCCATGTCCGAGTAGTAGCAGCGGGGCGTCCTCAGGGGCAGAATCCCCAGGAATTCCTCATACATGCGGTTTTCACGCTCATAATTTAAGAAAAGCTCACCAGTCATTCTGTTCTTCAATTCCCGGGTGGGAAGCTTGACAATCATGGTAGCCGGAGCCGTCTCCTCGGCCTGGTCATATTCGATGAATAACCGGGCCAGGATGCCCATATATCCCTGTTCCTCCCCAAGGGGCTCGGATCTGACCCCACGGACCGTACTGTTTTTAATGACACCGTTTTCTGTCAGGACGCGGCTCAGCCATTCGGGAGTAATGTCCTCAACGCTTTTTGGGATGAATCTTCTAAACATAACAAAATCCTTTCAAATAATTATGGTAGATAGCGGGA